>JBDKSF010000043.1 GCA_039680785.1 Candidatus Cloacimonas sp. | reverse complement strand
ATTAAGAATATGCCCCATTTTGTTCTTTTTGGTTTTGAGATATTCGCGGTTATTGTCTTGGGGTTTAATTTCGATCGGAACCCTTTCTACGATTTCCAGTCCGTAACCGCTTAAGCCCACAATTTTTTTGGGATTATTAGTCATCAAGCGCATTTTCTTTATTCCCAAATCCCTCAGTATTTGAGCTCCAATTCCATAATCTCTTAAATCAGGAGGAAAGCCCAATTTGATATTGGCTTGAACTGTATCTGCACCTTCATCCTGAAGATGATATGCTTTGATTTTATTCAGTAAACCAATGCCTCTTCCTTCCTGACGCATATATAAAATTACGCCGCGTCCTTCTTCTGCAATCATTTGAAAGGCCTGAGCCAATTGATCTCCACAATCACAACGCAAACTAAATAAAGCATCACCGGTTAAACATTCGGAATGCACTCGCACCAAAATTGGTTCTTCCGAATTGATTTCTCCCATCACCAAAGCAATATGATATTCATCTGAAATATCGCTAATATAGGTTATAATCTCAAATTTTCCGAACTTGGTAGGTAATTGCGCTTTGGAAACAGGATGAACCAAGATTTCTTTTTTGCGCCGCCAATGGATTAGTTCTTCAATCGTGATTATTTTTAAATTATGCTGCTTAGCAAAAGGAATTAGATCATCCAAACGAGCCATTTCTCCATCTGTGCGAATAATTTCACAAATCGCCCCCACCGGATTTAAGCCCGCAAGTTTAGCCAAATCTACGGCTGCTTCAGTATGACCCGCTCTTCTTAAAACACCACCTCTTTCTGCCAATAAAGGAAAAATGTGCCCAGGCCTCATAAACATAGATGGCTTAGCATTAGGTTCCGCCAATGCCTTAATTGTCATAGCTCTTTCGGTGGCAGAAATTCCTGTTGTTGTTCCCTCGATCACATCCACGGAAACGGCAAATTTAGTTCCTTGTCGATCACTGCTTTTATCTGTCATCAAGGGAAGTTCCAAACGCTTGGCAACTTCGTAATCTAAGGGAACGCAGAGCAGACCTTTTCCTTGGCTGATCATAAAATTCACCTTTTCAGGAGTGATTTTATCCGCTGCCATCAAAAGGTCACCTTCATTTTCGCGGTTTTCGTCATCCACTACAATTAGCATATCGCCTCTACGGACGATTTCTATTGCCTCTTCAATTGAGGCAAATATGTTTTTATCAAGTTCTTCCATTTTTTCCAATGTTGATTTCTTCCTTTAGGAGCAGATTAAGATTCTGGGTATCAGTGTCAATACTAAAATAATTATTCAACCAAGTTAATGTATATTTAAGGTCTTCTGGCAAGGGAGCCGTAACATTTATCGGAATTTTAGACACAGGATGTTCAAATTCCAGTTGCCAAGAATGTAATGCCTGCCTATGTAAATGATTAACAAGCAGTTCGGTAACTTTCTTTTTCATATTTTGAGGCACCATTGATTGAACATAGTGTCTGTTATTATATAATAAATCACCTAAAAGGGGATTATGAATATAAGCAAAATGAACTCTTATTTGATGCATTCTACCCGTGGTTGGATTTATTTTCACTAAGGCAAAATAGTGCCAAATTTTAAGTGCTTCATAATGTGTAAAAGCATATCTGCCTTCTTTGGCAACGCAAATAAGACGCGGGTCTTTATTATTTCTGGCAAGAAAGGTCTTTATATCACCTTCGAGAGGATCAGGAACACCTGTAGTTATTGCCAGATATGTCTTCTTAATTTTATGATGGGCAAACATATCCGAAAGCCGAGATTGCGTCAAATCATTTTTGGCTATGATAATCAATCCGGAAGTCCCTCTATCCAAACGATGCACAATTCCCGGTCTGTTACTTTCTTTACCTGAAGAAAGATTATCCGCAAAGCGATGCAAAATGGCATTCACCAAAGTTCCTTCCGGATTTCCAAAACCGGGATGAACGATCATTCCAGCTTCTTTATTAATAATTGCCAGATGTTCATCTTCATACACAACATTAAGAGGTATGTTTTGGGGCTTCAAATCACGCGGTTCCGGCTCGGGCAAATTAATCGTCACTTCATCGCCATTTTTAAGAATATAGCTTTTTTTGACGGGAGTAAGATTAACCAATATTTTATCTTCCTCAATCAGATGTTCAATGAAGCTACGGGAGTAGAGTTCTTGTATCTTTAAATCCACCAGATACTTATCCAGTCGCAGAGTTTCTTGTCCGCTATAGATAACCCTGATTTTATCTTTCATTGTCAGAAAATTGCAGCACAAAAACAGCGCCGGTGGAAAATCCCTTCCTGTTTCTCACGATGGAACTATTGATGCGAACTTTATTCAAATAGACCACATCTTCCACGATCACATCGTAAAGATTATTTCCATAGCGTAGCGAATCCATAATGACGGCAAATATACGGTTATGATAATCACTTTTCCAAATCAATTCGTTCAGATTAACCATTTCTGTAATTTGCGGAAAGTGTTTTCGCAGTGACTCATTACAATATATCACATCACCGGTGGCGCTAAGAATTAATACACTTTCCGGCAAAAGATTTATCAGGAGTTGTATGCGTTGATGATGTTCAAATATTTTATCGGCTTTTGCCTGATCAAAACGACTGATGATACTCAGCATTTTTTCAAGAGCCAGAACCAGCCCTTGAAAATCTTTATCTTGATCGTAAATGGAGCTATCTATGTCTATCTGATAATTGCCATTGGAGATTTCTTCCACCAGTTGTTCCACGGCTCGAATGGCTTTGTGTAATTGGAAAGGTATATAATTATAAAGAATAACGATATACACAAAAATTACGAATACGAATATTATCACGATAGAGTGAAGGTCACTTGCCAGAGTAGATAAATCTTTTGCCTGCGAAATAGTAAAGAACAGAATTATGGTTTCCAGCACAATAAGACCAAAGAGTATGGCAATCAAAAAATGGTATTTTACATTAAGAGAGCGTTTCATAATGGTTAATCCTTATTTACAGATGTTTCATTGATCAATTTGTCTATATTTCCTTTGGGACCCAGCAGAATCAAAACATCACCCTCATTAATGATATCATTTGCTCCGGGCATATCATTCAGCCGTTTTTCAATCACATTTCTACCATCGTCGGTAACGGAAAGATAATTATATTGAATAGCCACAACATTCACACCTCTTTTTGTAGGAAGAGCAAGTTCTTGAAGCGGTTTTCCAACAAATTCTTTAGGAGCTATCAATTCCACCACTATATGATCGCTGGAAAGGTTTATATAATCCAAAACATTTCTGGATATGAGAGTTCGGGCAAGTTGGTTACCCACTATTTCTTCCGGTAGAAGGGTATGTTGCACGCCAATTAGTTTCAGAATTCTACCATGGAGTTCCGATTCAGTTTTGGCATAGATAATTCCCACTCCCAGTTTTTTCAGGATTGCGGCTGTAAGAATACATTCTTCGATATTACTGCCAATGCCGATGATAACTGCATCCGTCTCATTCAAATTTTGTGATCTTAATGCTGTTTCATCAGTACTATCCATACATACGGCAGTAGTTACAATAGAACTTACTTCGTTTACCAAATCCTGATCTTTATCAATGGCAATTACTTCCATATTATTTTCCGCTAAAATTTTAGCTACGGTCATTCCAAAACGACCCAAACCTATTACTGCGTATCTTGCCATAAAAGTATCTCCTTATGCAAGTATATTTGTTCTAACCAATGGTAATGGTTTCTTCCGCATAACTAAGATGCGGCTGTTTTTTGCGGATAGAAATGGCATAAACCAAAGTTAGAGGTCCGATTCGCCCAATATACATTAATAATGTTATCAGCAATTTACCTATGTATGATAACTTTGCCGTTATACCCATACTTAAACCCACGGTTCCAAAAGCGGAAAATGCCTCAAAAAGTATCTGTTCAAAAGGAAACGGTTCTATCAGCATCAGGACAAAAATAATCGTAATGAGTATTCCCAAAGCCAAAGTAACCAGGGTAGTAGCTTCCCGCGTATTGGAATCAGGGATTTTATGCTTAAAAATAACTAAATCTCTTTTCCCGGTTAGCATCGAAACCACCGAAAGCATTAACACCGAAAAAGTTGTGGTTTTTATACCTCCACCCGTAGAACCAGGTGAAGCGCCGATGAACATTAAAATAACAGTTAATAAAACAGAGGCGGAACTATATAAACCAATATCGACTGTATTAAAACCAGCCGTTCGGGCAGTTACGGATTGAAACCAGGAACTTAAAACCCTACGGGCAACGCTAAAACCCTTCATAGAGTTGTTATATTCTCCCAAATAAAGACCCAAAAAACCAGTGACTATCAATATCGCTGTCGCCGTTAAGACAATTTTGGTATGTAAAGTTAACCTTTTAATGCTTCCGGAAGCAAAAAAATAATGATAAATATCGATCAATACCGCAAATCCCAATCCGCCCAAGATTATTAACAGCGTAATACTAAAATTTACTACCGGAGAATCCACAAAACCACTTAGATTATTTGTCCATAAAGAAAAACCGGCATTACAAAAAGCTGAAATAGAATGAAACAGAGCATAGTATATCGCTTGAGCCACAGGCATTATTTCCACAAAACCACAAAACAAAAACACGGCTCCTATAAATTCTATGATTGCCGTAACCAAAACAGTGCCTCTAAGTAGTTTCATCACATCAATTACAGGAGTTTCACCCACAACTTTATGCATCAGAGTTTGAATGTTTAAAGATATCTTTTGTCCCAGCATCAAAGCAAAGGCAGTGGATATCGTCATAATACCCAAACCGCCAATTTGAATAAGTAACAAAATAATAATTTGTCCAAAAAGAGAGTAATAACTGCCTGTGTCCATAACAGTTAGCCCCGTAACACATGTAGCAGAAGTTGCAGTAAAAAGGGCATCGACAAAATGAGTTATATAACCTTCATTGGAAGAAGCGGGTAACATCAGTAAAATCGTTCCAATTAAAATCACTATGGCAAAACTAATCATCAGCGATATAGGCGGATTATGCATCAGCAGCTTATATATTTTACCTTCAAATGCTCTGAATAATAAATACTGTAAAATAAACCAGGTCTGACGAATCAAGAGGAAGAAGATTACAAATTTCGCCTGATAAATCATCAAAATGGAGCCCAATATCAAGATGACCAAATCAAAATAAACTATTGTCGGTTTTTCTTTTACGGCGCCAGAAAGCACGCGCGCCAGAATAGTTAGCATCAATAAAACGATGTTAGCTATGGCAGTTCCGATTTCCACTAATTTATATGAGCCGACATAATACTCTATCAAGGGCTCCAGAAAAAGAACCAGAAAGCTCCATCCAGCCAATAAATAGGCAACAATTTCTATATATTTGAAAAAACCGGATTCTTTTTTAGTGGACATTTCAGTTAATAGGATGGTTCGTTTGTAAATCGCTCATTATTTTTTGGTGAATAGTTTCTATATTTGCTCGAGCAGAAATTTCTTTCAGCAATCCCTTATCGGCAAAATACTCTTTCAAGGCAAAGGTCTGATTATAAAATTCTTTCACTCGTTGACGAATGGCATCGCCGGTATCATCCGCACGCTGAACTAAAGGAGAATTGCACAAATCACAAAATCCTTCCCGCTTAGGTTTTTTACTAATGTCATTATAGGTCTCACCACAAAAACCGCATATTCTGCGTGCTTCAATTCTTTCAATCGCTTCTTCGGCGCTTAATTCCAGATAGTAAACTCTTAAAACCAAATAATTTTTTAAGAGAAATTCTGCCTGCGCTTTTGTTCTGGGAAAGCCATCAAAAATTACACCCGGGCAGCTTTCCGCCAAAGAAGAGCGTACCAGTTCAAAAATCAATTCATCATTAACTAAATCTCCTTGGGCAATGATGGACTGCACTTTTTTACCGAGTTCCGTTTGTTTGCTTACTTCTTCCCTCAGTAAATCACCGATATTTATGTGCTGAAAACCGGTTTTTACCGCTAAAAGTTCTGCCTGTGTGCCTTTTCCGCTACCTTGGATTCCTAAAAAGACAATTACCTTTATCATATTTTAACCTCTTTTTGCACTAAAAAAAGGATTTGCATAGTTCTGTCAAGCGAAATGAAAAATTGCTATTTGAGCACTATTGAGGAAGAATTTTTACTGTTCATTTTGGAAAAATACGCTTACTGTATTAGTTAACTCCCAACTATCTATAGGGCTATGAAGTATTATGGGCTACTTGCCATTATCTGGCTATATCATTTTAGTAAGTTTATGCTTGCCTACACCTTCCAGTAATGACTCTCTAACACTGCAGTAACACTTCCGTAACACTTCTGTAATCTCGTTAGAGAATTGTAAGAGATTTATTACAAGTGCACAAGTGGAGGAAGAAAGCGAAAAAGCAGGATCGCTATTTTGAAAAAATGGCATAGGGCAAAATCGGCAAAAAATCCGCTTAGCGAAGGATAACTTGAACTATTTAAGTAACATAGCTTTGATGGTTTTACGATAATCGGTTGCGGAAAGACGAATGAAATAAATACCTGAGGCAAGTTCTCCACCGCTATTATCCACTGCGGAAAAATGAAGCTGGTGTTCTCCCTTATCAAAAATAGTATCAATGAGAGTATTGACTTTGCGACCTTTTAAATCAAATAATTCAATAGTTACGGGAGTGTTGTTTTTGCCCACAGCGAAAGAAATAGTGGTTTCAGGATTGAATGGATTGGGAAAAACGCCTTTCAGGCAGGTTGTTAAAGCAGGCGTTTGATCATCTTGCACGGGACTGCCATCCAAATTAAAATTCTCTATGGTTATGCTGCCAGAGATCACATTCACTTGTCTATTTACAGTATGCAAACCGTTTGCGGTTACTGAAACATTATGCACTCCGCTATTCAGAAGTAAAGAATAAGTTCCTTCCTCAGAAGTATAAGCAATATGGTTATTATCCGCCGTAATTATTGCTCCGCCAACTAAATTAGTTCCGTTTCTAACAGTCCCTCTTAAAAAACCAGTATCGTTTGGACGCATCACAAAACCGGTTTGAGGATATTGATTAGTATCAAAAGCATACAAAGGTGGTGACGCTGGATCGTGTTCTTCTTGTTCACTGTAAATATATTTGGTGCGTTGCATCGCTCCCGGTTGCATTTTGAATTTATCGTTAGTATTGAACGATTGAGAATCAAAAGGACGCTGAACCATCAGAACTAAATTTCGCCCTTGATAATGATAAGTAGGAGAAAGTGGAAAAACAATTTCATTTTGCCCACTGGGGAAGGACATATTTCCGTAATATACCATCGTAAGCTGAGTGCTGGGAATCCAGCTTAAAGGTAAATTTACCAAATCCGTTTCTCCTAACCAAATGATAACTGGTTTATTGGTGATATTTTCTACAAAATTATTGTAAAACTTCAGGTGCGTGATGATTCCTTCTGATTCCATTTCAGGTGCATAAATAATGGTCTCAAACAAACTGGTGGGCCAGGTAAAATCCAAAGGTAGATAACCTTCCATATTTCCTATGCCGATAACAAAATTGAGGTAACCTTCTTCAAATGCCGTAACTGAAACGCTGGGAGATAGATTGTTACTGACATCTTCATCTCCCGTTAACAAAATTTCTCCAAAAATTCTGTAAGAGCCCGGAGTGGTGGGAATCCAAGTTAATGTCTGAGTGATAACCTGGCTCCCAGCCACAGGATTTCCTGCTGCTGAAGCCAAAAGTTCACCCTCTTCGGTTCTAAGATTGATGGTATAATTATCCTGTGCCTCATAACCATAATTATTAATCTGCACATCCACTTCTTCTTGAGCGCCCAAAGTGACCACTCCCTCTGAAAATATTGCCGGGCAAGCCAAATCGGTTAATATGGATTGACTCGTGTAAGTAAATTTGACCTTAGGAAATTGTCCATTGATCACGCTACCTGTAGTGGGTGGATTGGCGGGATCAAATATTTGGGTATCGTGATATGCTCTGCGAGCACGAGAAATGTTATCCGTCTGACAGTAAAATTTATCGCTGGAGGAATAATAACTGGTGTCCAAAGGTCTAAAAACCATCATCACCAGGTTTCCACCCGTATATTGAAATAAAGAATCAAGCTCAATATCGATAGTATGAATGCCAGAAGGATAATTTACAGTTCCGTCGAAAACAAGGGTTAAATTGGTGGAAGGAATCCAACCTGCATTCAAGTCAGTTAAATTAGATGTCCCCAGCCAAATTTTGGTAGGTTTGTTGGCGATGTTGGAAACAAAATTATTATAAAAAGCAATGTTGGATATGGACCCTTGAGCGAAGCCAAGCTCGTCCTGGTAATATAAACACTCATACAGGGAATTTTTATAAAAGAAATCGAGAGGTATTCTTTCCTGCTGATTTCCTGTGCCAATAACAACTTCATCGGCTATTAAATTATCTATGGTAAAAGCAAAACACGCCGTTAATATGATTATTATCATCAGTTTACGCATCTTTTAGCTCCTTTTTTATCCTTAAAAAACAGTATTAGCTATTTAATTAAGCAAGTTTCAAACCGATTTTGCAGAAAACTACGCGCAATTTGGAAGAATTAGTGTTTTTATGTTACTTGGTAGCTGGCCAAATTGAATCAGCGTATATTTTTAACTAAAAAAAGTTCACATTATTACGATAAAAGGATGTTCTCGACATTGACATAACCCGAATTAGATAATCGATCAAATGCTTTCCAAAATAACAAAAGCCAGGGCATAATCCTTTTCATGAGACAAACTGAGCTGAATATTATTAACCTTCAATGTTTCTGCCAGTTCTTTCGCTCCCCCTGATAAAACAATGGAAGGAAATCCCTTGTCGGAAACCACAACTTCTATGTTAAGCCAACTAACTTTTTCACTCCAACCGGTTTTTAGGGCTTTCATTACAGCTTCTTTGGCGGCGAATCTGGCAGCGAATGATTGATGAGAATTGGCTTTCTGAGAACAGTATGCAATTTCTGCGGGAGTAAATAATTTATCGTTAAAACTGGAATTATTTTCCTGAGAATGCTTAATTCTGTTTACTTCTATAATATCACAACCAATTCCAATAATCATAATATAACGCTCCTTTCCAGATTTAGCAACTTTTCTTTTTTATCCAGCCCTCCCCCATATCCTTTTAAACAACTGTCGGATCCGATGACGCGATGACAGGGAATAAGAATAGGAATGGGATTTTGATGTAAAGCTCTGCCTACTGCTCTGGCAGCTTTCGGTTTTTCAATTTTTGCAGCTAATTCTGAATAAGTTATGGTAGTTCCGTAGGGTATTTTCATTACTTCCTCCCAAACCATAAGCTGAAAAACTGTCCCTGTGGCAAAAAAAGGTAAATCAAACTCTTTGTTTTCGCCGGCAAAATAGGAATCTAATTGCTGGGCTATTTCCCTCTCCAAGGAGGTGGAAGGTTTGCTAACATTTTGCTCTACAATAAAACTGATGCCTATTATTGTCTCCTCAAAAATTTCTATTACCAGATTAAAAAAACCATCCGGACTTTTATAAAACATTCTGGTATCCATCTTTATCTCCTTTGTGTCTTCCAACTACAAAACAAAGCCCCTTCTTAAAATATAAGAAGGGGCTAAGATTGAGGTTTTTAAAGTAACTATACAGTGAATCTTCTTCTTTCTTTGATTCTACTTGCTTTACCTTGAGCGCTTCTAAGATAAAACAACTTAGCTCTTCGCACCTGTCCGTGTCTAACGATTTCAAGTTTATCAATATTAGGTGAATTTTGGGGAAATATTCTCTCCACCCCAACACCACTGGAAACCTTACGCACCGTAAATGTTTTGGAAACACCGGCACCTTTCTTTTGAATGACGATGCCTTGAAAAACTTGGATGCGTTCCTTGTTACCTTCTTTAATTTTATAATGGACCTTCACGGTATCGCCAACACGATAATCCGGTAAGTCAGTTCTGATTTGGTCTCTGCCAATTTGTTGCAGAATATCCATTTTTCGGGTTCCTCCCATATATATACTCGGAAGGAAAAAACCTTTTCTGATGGGGGGTGAACGGATCAAAAATTATAAACTCTATAAACCGTTCTATGTTTTTTTACTTCATAAGGGCATTTCTGCCATAAAATAAAGCCCTCTGGAATAAAATTATTCCCGGGCAAAAACCCCACTGTCATTTTGGTTGGGTCTCTTTCTTCCTGCTTGCTTGCTATTTGTTCAAATCTGGTCTGCGAGTATTGGTTAACTGTTTTCCCTTTTCCTTTGCCCACTTTTTGATTTTTTGATGATCGCCACTGAGTAAAACATCTGGAATGTTTAATCCCATATAATTTTCAGGTCTGGTATAACAAGGAAAGCCAAGACCTTCTACACTGAAAGAATCACTATTGGCACTTTCAATATCACTCAGCACACCGGGCAGCAATCTGCTTATTCCGTCTATAAAAACTTCAGCGGCAATTTCGCCTCCGCTCAAAACATAGTCACCTATGGAAATTTCATCCGCAACACAAAGATCGCGCACTCTCTGGTCAATTTCTTTATAGTGACCGCAAAGAAGGATTATGCGCTCATAAGCTGAATAGCTTTTTAAAATATGTTGATTCAATGTTCTCCCTTGCGGAGTAAAATACACTACCGGAGCATTTCCTTCTTTTAGTAATTCCTGCAAGGCATTATAAATTGGTGGGATTTGAATAACCATACCGGGAAAACCACCATAAGCATAATCATCTACTTTGTGATGTTTATCTTCCGAAAATTGGCGAAAATCCGTGAATCGCACCTGCAAAAGTTTATTCTCCACGGCTCTCGCAATAATGCTGCTGGTTACAAAACCGGAAAAAAAATCTGGGAAAAGGGTGAGCACTTCAAAGATCATTTTTTCTTTAGATCCACTCTATACAAATCAATTAAATCTTTGGCATTGCGTAAAATTAAGCAGCCGGGATTATCTATGATCGTATCTATATAATACTCTACGAAAGGAATTAGATACTCATTACCGCTCGCGGCTGAAATTTGCAAAACATCCTGTGCACCATTGAAAAAATAGTCCTCTACAATGCCTATTTCCTCACCCGCAAAAATAACCTGGTAACCTAAAAGGTAATTTAGCGATGTTTCTTCTGCATCTGTTTCCGTATCATCAATCGCAATCACTATGTTTTTATGCAAAAGTTCCTCTTCAGCAATACCATCTTCTTTTAGTTTTATCCAGGTTTTGTTATCTTTTCGCATTCGTTCACTGATAGTTACATAAAACACTCTATCGCTGTTAAAGATCAAATATAAATCAGCAAGTTTGGCAAACAAATCTCTATAATCTGGCTTAACCATCACTGGATAAAAGCCGTCTGCATTATGCCTGCCCAGTTTGCCTATTCCGATTAGATGCGGATGACTCATTTACTCGATTATTTCGAGCTCGGCACGCTTCCCCTGTTTTGTAGAAACTGCATTAATGATAGTTCTGATGGCACTTGCGGTTCTTCCCCGTTTACCAATTACTTTGCCAATATCCGATTTGGAAACTCTGAGCTCATAAAGGGTTATTTTGTCGCCAGTGATCTCGGTAATATTCACTTCCGAAGGATCATCAACCAGAGCTTTAACTATGAATTCAATCAGTTCTTTCATTTTTCACCTCAGCTGTTCTTTTTTATATTATTCTGCTTCCGCAGTAATCTGGTTCTTTTTTAGTTTCCTTTCGTGCCAAATTTGCAAAACACCGGCTTTTCTTAATAAGGAATTTACGGTATCTGAAGGTTGTGCACCTACATTTAGCCAATAAATGGCACGTTCGGTATCTATGTTTATTTTGGAAGGATCGGGTTTAGGATCATACCAACCCACACATTCTATATATTTTCCATCTCGTTTTGCCCTTGAATCAACTGCAACGACACGATAGAAGGGTTGATTAATTGTCCCCATCCTTCTTAATCTAAGTTTTACCATTAGTTCTCCTTACAATTATCAATATAATTTATTATAATAAGTCAGCTTTTTAGCAAGCAGGTTTCCGTCAAGACAATTTTTTAGGCATATCTAAACCTATATCCTGTTTGCAGTTATTGTCTTCCAATTCCATAATAGTGAAAACCCGATTCTTTCACTGCTTTGGGATTGTATTGATTGCGTCCATCAAATATAACTTTAGTGCGCATTATTTTGCTCATCCTATCCAAATCGGGATAGCGAAATTGATGCCATTCAGTTATAAGTAACATAGCGTCAGCATCTTTGAGAGTTTCATATTCATCTGCACACAGGGTTACGGCATTATTATTGCCAAATATTTTTTTGGCCTCCGGCATTGCCACTGGATCGTATGCCTTAATTGTTGCCCCCAAAGAGATCAGTTCATTGATGATAACAATGGAAGGTGCTTCCCGCATATCATCCGTTTGCGGTTTAAAAGCCAAACCCCATATAGCAAAGGTCTTACCGGACAGATCATTGCCAAAGTGAGCAATTACTTTCTCCACCAAAACTTTTTTCTGATCGGCATTAACTTTTTCCACTGCCTGTAAAATAAGCGGATCGTAGCCAATCTTTTGTGACATATAAATTAGCGCTTTAATATCTTTGGGAAAACAACTACCTCCATAACCAACTCCTGGAAAAATAAATTTATAGCCAATGCGAGAATCGCTGCACATTCCATTGCGAACTTCCGAAACATCAGCATTGTAAGCATCACAAAGACGCGAAATTTCGTTGATGAAAGATATTTTTGTCGCCAGAAAAGCATTTGCGGCATATTTTGACATCTCCGCGGAACGAATGTTCATAATCAAAACGCGGTCATTGGTTCTGCAAAAGGGTTCATAAAGAGTTCGCATAATTTCACCCGCTTCATAATTATCTGTGCCTATTACTACTCTGTCCGGGCTCATAAAATCATCTATGGCAGCTCCCTCTTTTAAGAATTCAGGATTGGAAACAACGGTAAATTTAATCGTTACCCCGCGCGCATTAAGCACTTCCTGAATTTTACTTTTCACCAGATCAGCAGTTCCAATCGGTACTGTGGATTTATTCACAATTATTTTGGGTTCATTGATTTCAGCAGCTATTTCTTCCGCTGCAGAAATAACATATTGTAAATCTGCTGAACCATCCTCTCCGGGAGGAGTTCCGACTGCAATAAAAATAATTTGTGATTCTTCCACCGCTTGTTTTAGTTCTACCGTAAACTTCAGTCGGTTAGCAGCCATATTGCGATGGATCATTTCATCCAAACCTGGCTCATAAATAGGAACTTTCCCTTCTTTAAGCAGGTTTATTTTGGTTTCGTCCTTATCGACGCTGATAACTGTGTTGCCCATTTCGGCAAAACAAGCGCCAGTAGTTAGTCCTACATAGCCACTACCTATAACCGCTATTTTCATTTCAACTCCTTGAAATATTTTATCACTGCTGAAATTCCTTCACTAAGATTCGTTTCGGGTTTCCAGCCCAAGATATTTTTGGCTTTATTATACGAAAGCAAGGAACGATGCAAATCCCCTTTGCGGGCAGAACCATAGTTCGGTTCTTCGTTAATGTCTAATTGACGGGCAATTTCGTGATATAATTTGTTGGTAGTGGTTTCTAAACAGGTACTGATGTTAAATGCTTCACTATCGCCCTTCTCCAAAGCCAGCAAATTTGCCTTAACTACATCTCCTACAAAAACATAGTCCCTGATCATACCTTCCGGTTCATCGTCATAACGATATACGGTAGGAATTTCTCTTTGCAGTAGTTTTTCAGTAAACAGTGAAACGACACCTGCTTCTCCACAAGAAATTTGCCGTGGTCCATAAACATTGGCATAGCGTAAAACCGTGTAGGCAAGTCCATATTGGTGATGGTAAAAATAGAGATAGTCCTCTCCCGCTTTTTTATCTATGGCATACATAGAGAGCGGCTTTGGAGCATAATTTTCAGTAGTGGGATATTCTTGTGCCTCACCATAAATAGCTCCTCCGGAAGATATATATATTACTTTCTTCACAGCATAGTTAACACAATTCTGGAGAACATTTACCCAGCCCAAAACATTGGTCTTTACATCAAAAAGTGGGTTTTCTATAGAGAGAGGAACACTAATCTGGGCAGCATGATGATTTACGATATCGGGTTTTTCTTTGGCAAAGATTGCGCTTAATGACTCTTCACAAATGTCGGCTTCGTAAAAAATTGCTTTAGGATTAATATTGCGCCTATTTCCTGTAGCCAAATTATCTACTATTAAAACCTTATGACCTGCCGCAAGATAAGCATCTGCTACATTGGAACCAATGAAACCAGCCCCACCCGTGATCAATATTTTCATTCGTCAACCTCCACAATTTCATATTCACCAATTATTTTTACATCTTCCGTTTTAACTTTAACTAACACTGCTTGCTTTAAGATATTTACTTGCAAACGCACATTATCCAGTTTGGATTGATCTTCCACTATGCCTCTTACGCCTTTTAAGGGTCCATTTACGATTTCTACTTCCAAGCCCTTATCTAACCAAAGCCCAGGTTTCATATCCACTTTTTTCTCTCTGCCATAATAGATTGCTCGTAATTCATCCACCAGTTCTTTTTGCGCAAACACATTTATAAAACTGGTTGTATAACCCGAAATTTGCAAATCTTGTTTACCTGCAAAGTCAACCCCAACAAACACATAAGAGGAAAAAAGAATCTTATCCACTGCAACCTTGCGTCTCTGATAGATTCGTTTATCAGTATATTGAGGTAAATAATATGTTATCTGATGGCGTTTGGCATAATCGGCTAATTTTTTCTCACAGCGCGGTTTAGTATGAACTACAACCCACTTGCGTTCATCCATAAAAAGCTGAAGTTCACCGTATAATTCATCTACATAAACGGGTTTATGCGTAGCCATTTTTTAATAACGATAGTAATTCGGTTTATAGGGACCTTCAATCGGAACATTGATATAATCTGACTGTTTTTTGGATAGCTGAGTAAGTTGAACGCCCAATTTGGAAAGATGTAAACGCGCTACATCTTCATCTAATTGCTTGGGTAAAGTATAAACATCTATGGAATGCTGATTCTGCCAAAGATCAATTTGAGCCAAAACCTGATTGCTGAAAGAACAGCTCATTACAAAAGAAGGATGCCCCGTGGCATTTCCCAAATTTACTAACCGCCCTTCCGACAATAGAATAATGGCTTTACCATTGGGAAGCTTGATTAAATCAACTTGGGGTTTTACATTGAGTTTCTCCACACCTTCAATTTCGTAGAGCTTATTTACCTGAATTTCATTATCAAAATGGCCAATATTGCAAACAATGGCATTGTTCTTCATTTTCAAAATATGGTCAACCCTGATCACATCACAATTTCCCGTCGCCGTTATAAAAATATCTGCCGTTTCCACCATATTTTCAACAGTATTAACTTCGTAACCTTCCATCGCTGCTTGCAAGGCACAAATAGGATCAATTTCACTGATTATGACTCTTGCACCCAATCCACGCATAGATTGGGCACAGCCCTTTCCCACATCTCCGTAACCACAAACCATTATGATTTTCCCTGCCACCATAATGTCCGTGCCTCTTTTAATTCCATCAGCCAAGGACTCACGACACCCGTAAAGATTATCAAACTTGGATTTTGTGACTGAATCATTTACATTGATGGCGGGAAACAATAAACTGCCTTCTTCTCTTCTTTGATAAAGACGATGAACACCTGTTGTCGTTTCTTCACTAACTCCGCGCAAATGTTTTACAACTTTATGCCATTTTTCGGGTTCTTTGGGTAAGATGTCCATCAGCAGTTTCTGCACTATTTTCATCTCTTCAGTTTCTGCATCGATTTCCGGTAATTTTCCTGTCTGTTTATATATTTCTTCCAAACGGTATCCTTCGTGAATCATCAAAGTTGCATCGCCACCATCATCCACAATTAAATCGGGTCCATCTTCCCAGGTTAGTGCCTGCAATGTACACCACCAATATTCATTTAGGGTTTCACCTTTCCAAGCAAAAACAGGAATGCCTCTTTTAGCTATTGCCGCTGCGGCATTATCCTGAGTGGAAAATATATTACAACTTGACCAACGGACTTCAGCACCCAATTCAATTAGGGTCTCAATCAAGACAGCGGTTTGAATGGTCATATGTAAGCTGCCAGTTATTTTGGCACCGGCAAGCGGTTTACTATTGCGATAGCGTTCTTTCAAAGCAATCAAGCCAGGCATTTCCGTTTCGGCAAGGTCAATTTCTTTCCTGCCCCAGTTGGCTAAACCGATATCAGCTATTTTATAATCCATTTTTACCTCTTCTATTTAACGGCGATGACGATAATCATTTCTATTATTGTCTCTGCCTCTGTTTCTATCATCGTGATGTTGAGAATGATAATTTTGGTGCGGCTCAGTATTGGCATTAGGATTTGGTTCTGGATTACCAGCCACGCCTTTCATCGAGAGAGAAAGTTTACCTTTATCCATACCCAAAGCTCTCACTTGAACCGTATCACCGATTTTAACCATATCGGATGGATGATTTATCCTACCTGTATACATTTCGGAGATATGCACCATTCCTTCTTTCGTTCCGCCTAAGATTTTTACAAAAACTCCGTAGGGCTCGATTCGCGTTACTTTACCTTCAAACAGATCACCCGCCACAGGATCAATGGCTATCCCTTTAATCGTTTCTTTGGCTTTAGTAATGGATTCCTTATCAGGAGAAAGAATTCTAACTGTTCCGTCGTCCTGGATGTCAATTTGAACCTGACAGGTCTCTATGATTGATTTAATCATCTTTCCACCGGGCCCGATTATTTCTCCGATTTTATCAATCGGCACTTTGAAGGACTCAATTCTGGGAGCCCAAGGCGCTAAGTCACTTCTTGGTTCAGCAATACAATCAGCCATAATATCCAATATTTTTTGACGAGCCGCTTTTGCTTTATTTAGGGCAATTTGCATAATATCTTTAGTTATTCCCGCTATTTTTATATCCATTTGCATAGCGGTTATGCCTTCTCTGGTTCCGGCGCACTTGAAATCCATATCTCCCAAGTGATCTTCCAAACCCATGATATCGGTTAAGACAATATAGTCCTCACCTTCCATAATCAAACCCATCGCGATTCCTGCCACAGGAGCTTTGATAGGAACTCCACCAGCCATTAATGCCAAACATCCACTACATATAGATGCCATAGACGAAGAGCCATTGGATTCAAGTGTATCTGCCACAATTCGAATTGTGTAAGGAAATATCTCTTTTGCCGGTAGAACTGCCTTGAGCGCTCTTTCTGCCAAATTTCCATGCCCCAATTCTCTACGACCCGTAGGACCTATTTTTCCCACTTCACCCACGCTATAGGGAGGGAAATTGTAATGCAGATAAAAGTTCTTCTTATATTCCGTTTCCAAACCATCTATAACTTGTTCATCAGTTCCGCCGCCCAAAGTTAATGTTCCCAATGACTGTGTTTCGCCTCTGGTAAAAAGTGCCGAACCATGCACTCGGGGTAGAATATCTATTTCACAGGTAATATCACGAATATCATCCGTTCCGCGTCCATCCACTCTATGCTGTTTTCTTAAAATGGAATCGCGCACATAGCGACGAATTAGTTCTTCAAAAGCCATTTGGTAATATCTTTCTTTCTCTTCCCAAAGCTCACCTTCCATTTCAGCAAACATATTGTTCATTTCTGTTTCGGCAGCGTCAAAGGCATCTTGGCGTTCTTGTTTGCCAAAAATAATTGCCGCTTCAGCTATTTTTTGCCCGAAGGCATTTTCCACTTTGCTGTTAATTTCTTCTGGAACGCTATCCAGAACAACTTCCACTTTCCCTTTGCCACAATTAGCAATAAAATCTTTTTGCAAATCGCAGAGTTTGATAATTTCAGCGTGACCTGTAAAAACAGCATCCAGCATTGTTTCTTCGCTTAGTTCCGAAGCCGCCGATTCGATCATAACTATGGATGTTTCACTTCCGGCAACTGTTAAATTGAGCTGAGATTTAGTTTCAATTTCGCTAAAATCTGGGTTTACGACAAATTGGTTGTCAATATAGCCAACCGTCACACCTGCAATGGGTCCGTTAAAAGGAATGTCCGAAATACTAAGTGCCAGAGAGGCACCAAAAACTCCCATAGTGGATGGATCAGTAACCCCATCAAAAGATAAAACGGTTACTACGATATGAACTTGATTCCGAAAACCCTCCGGAAAGAGAGGACGAATGGAACGATCGATAACCCTTGCCATCAAAGTAGCATCAGTAGAGGGTTTGGATTCACGCTTAAAAAAGCCGCCGGGAATTTTGCCGGCTGCATACATTTTCTCAATGTAATCAACTGTTAAGGGAAAGAAATCTTGATTTTCTACAGGTTCTTTGGACATCGTAGCTGTAACAAGTATAGCGGTTTCTCCATATTGGATATAAACACTGCCATTGGCTTGTTTTGCCATTCTGCCTGTTTCAACTATCAGTTTGCGTCCGCAAAAATCTGTTTCACGACGAGTAATATTGAAGTTTGCCATAACTTCTCCTTTTCATTTTGGGCGGGAGAAGAAGCAATAGACGAAAAGGTCGTTTGCCAAACCTTTTGGCTTATTGCTAATTTCTCCCGCTGTATTTTCTTGTTTAGTAATGGGTTGACCTTATTATCAACCACTAAATTTCGGAAGGTTGAAGTCCTCGTCAATTACTTTCAGCTATTTATGTTCTTAACCAAAAAGGAATTAGAAACGATATAACTGAGTTCTTAGTAAACGACGGGGACATCGTTCTTCCGTAATAAGCTACATTAAAGTTTATTTTCTAATGCCAAGCGCTTTGATTATATTCCGATATCTGGTGATATCTTTCTTTTTTAAATAATCAAGTAAACGCCTGCGCTGCCCGATCAGTTTCAACAAGCCACGCCGGGTGGAAAAATCCTTAGAATGTTCTTTTAGATGCTCTGTGATATCTTTGATTCTTTGTGTTAATAGAGCAATCTGAACTTCCGGCGAGCCAGTGTCTGATTCATGGAGTTTAAACTCTGCCATGATAGCTTGTTTTGCCTCAGGTTTTAACGGCATTTCATCCTCCAGATGATTTTATAAATACAACTTTTTGAATGTCTATTATCTGTCCAGTATTATTTTCGGGTTAACGGGTTAATGGGTTAGTAGGTTAACAGGTTAGTTGGTTAACAGGTTAGTTGGTTAATGGGTTAGTAGGTTAACAGGTTAGTTGGTTAACAGATGACAAGGTTAACGGGTTAACAGGTTAACGGGTTAACGGGTGAGGTCGTATAGGACAAGATCGATAATTACTAACATAATAGGGAACATAAGTTAATTATATTTAAAGAGAGGAGAACTCAGAACATTATTATTACTTCCATCAATGCTCTCCTTGAAACCTAAATTATTTATATTTTAAAAGGGATAAGAACTTTTATTTATTGTTCGCTTTAATAAGACCAAGAAGCTGGCGTTTTACAGAAAGAGCCAGTTCTCTACATTTATCAGCTTTTTCCTTTTCAGAAATAAAATCTAACATAATGGCTATATCTATTTGTGTATTCAACTCCGTGATTGAACCCAAAGCAATATTTAAGAAGTTTAAAAGCTCCGGTTTAGATTTCCTTCCACAACCTTCTGCAATATTGTAAGGAACGGAATTTGCCGCTCTTTTCATCTGAGAGATCAAACCCCATTTTTCCTCTGCCGGAAATTCCTTCGTAATATTATAAATCTCTTTAACAAGTAATAAACTGGATTTATAAACTTCCAAATCCGTATGCATCATTTTAATACTACCTCTCTATATTTATTGTTCTACCTGTAAATTTTATAATCATTTAGTTGCATTTCCCTACATTCTTTTTCTCCATTTCACACTCAACACTCTATTTTTCACCTCACCTGTTAACCTGTTAACTCGTTAACCAGTTCACTCGTTCACCCTTTGGTGGAGGTGGCGGGAATCGAACCCGCGTCCAGAAAAACGATCACCCGAAAATCTACATACTTAGTTGTCTTTAGCTTAAGAAAAGCAGTGAAAGACAATCAGACCTACTTTTCTGCAGCCGATTTAGCTTAGGAAAAACTTATCGGCAATTAGTTTTACCGCATCCGTACTGTTCCGACGCCCAATCTTCTTCCGACGGACCGAAGAAGTTGAACGTTAGCAGCTATGCTGCTAAAGCGTAATTATTGTTTGCAGTTAATTTGCGTTTTTGTTACTTGTTAACGGAGTGGTATAACAATCTCCGATATGCATTTCGAGCACTCTGATTCCCTGTCGAAACCATTTCACCCCCTCTGAACTGTGTAAAAGAACTATAATAGATACCTAAATTTTTGCCCTTCAAAAATCTATTTCTATAACCAATATAATCTATATACCTTCTCTGTCAACTGCATTTTTTTCCCCCCTTGCAAAAGTTCTGCCTCACCATTTTCACCTGTCTATCAGAATAATACATAGCTCTTATTATTTTTTGGTGTCTCCTACTTACTTGTTTTTTTAAATAGAATAGCTGGGCTGAAACGCTATATATACAAGTTCGTAGATTATGGTAATCTGGAAAAGTAAATTCAAAGTGCCAAGTCCGAAAATAGACAAAAATAAGAAATTTGCTTGACACCAAAAAGTGATTATAATATAAGGAAAATATAAAAGAAAGGGAGGATATGATGAAGATATCCGCAATATTTTATGCTATCGTAATTCTTGCGTTTTTAATGCCATTTTTCGTTGTCAGTTGTGATAAAACAGAGCTTGCTTCGTTAAAAGGCATCAAACTTGTAACCGGTGGAGAAATTGAGACCTCAGTAGCCGATTTTTTAAAGGGTGCGGAAAAAGAAGATGCCAAGCCCGAAAATCCAAGTATTAAACCCCAACCTTATGCCATATTAGCTTTAGTATTGGCTGTCGTCGCTTTAGTATTGGTTTTAGTGTTACCTATAACTCTGTATTTAGTTCCTGTCATAGTAAGTGTTTTGGGCATTGCCTCGCTGCAATTTTTAAATGCCAGCATAATAAAAGTTTTATTATCGGCAAAAACAGGGCTTGATCCTTCTCTTGATTTGAGCAGTATTATAACCATAAAAGCTCAAACAGGTTTTTGGCTTGCCAATGTTGCCTTCATTGTAGGAGGGGTATTTGTAATAATATCAGGAATAAGAAACAGGAATAAAGTGGAATATAGCAATGTTCCCATAACTGAAAATCCTGATTTTAGGTTTAATGTAGATGACACCATTCCAAATTGGGAAAATATTGGAGAACAGACAGTTACAGAGCCAGAGCCAGAAGAATTGAAAACCGAAGAAGAGCTCTCAACCCCACCCGAAGAAGAAGAAAAACCAGAATAATTATCACTAATATGGACAGCATAAAAGAGCTGCGTTGGATCAGAATTCTCTTGGTCATTATCGCTTTGCCGGTAGTGGCTTTTATCCTTAAAACACTGAAAAATATATTTATTCCCTTGGTCTTTGCCATCTTTCTGCTGTTTCTTTTTGCTCCCTTAGTTAACTATTTGAAAAAGCGTAAAATACCGATAGTTCTAATTTTATTGATTACGCTGGTGATTATTGCTACTTTTCTGGGTGTAGTGATTCTTTTAATCTACTTGGCTTCCAATAGTTTGATAAATGGTTTGCCGCGTTATGAAGATAAATTCACTTACCTAATGTCACAAGTGACAGGATATATTCAAAATTTGGCAAATAGATGGAACATTGACTCCCAGAATTTATCCATTTCCAACATAGCACAAATTCTTAGCAGTGGGTTTGTTTCGCTTCCGCGTTTATTAACCACCACAATGAATACTCTGGTTAGCATTATTCAAAATATATTCTTGATAATATTCTTCCTTATATTCTTGTTGCTGGAAATTGACAAACTTCCCCAGCGTTTAAGAAGAGCCACTACAAAACTTAGCAAGGAACAAACCCTGGTTATTTTACAGAACATAGAAAAGCAAATTCAAAATTACCTCACCATCAGAACTCTGATCAATTTATCCGCCGCACTTCTTTGTATGTTGTGGATGTATCTTTTTGGGGTAGATTTTATTTTGGTCTGCGGGATTTTGCTTTTTGTGCTGGATTTTATTCCGGATTTGGGTTCAGTTTTCGCTTCTGCGATTCCAATTTTGATTTATTTGATGCAAAGCGGATTTGGTTTAGGATGGGTAATATTTGCTTTGCTGATTGTTGCCACGCAAATGTTGATTGGGAATTTAGTGGAGCCCAAATTGCAAAGTACGCAGTTGGATTTAACTCCGATAATGGTATTAATTTCATTAATTTTTTGGGGTTGGTTATGGGGAATTGTTGGAATGTTGATTTGTGTGCCTTTAACTTCAGCAATTAATATTATTTTAAAACAGGTGGCACCGGATAATGTAATTTCTGCTTTAATCAGCAGCGAGTAAAATAGCCAAAAAATTTAAACGCTAAGAAAAAGTGAAAAGCGTGGATTTCATCCTTCCACCTTTTCACTTTTTCCCCCTCTCGACTTCTCGACCTCCAGACCTCTCGACCTCTCGACCCCTCGACACTTTCACTTTTCCACCTTTTCTCTTTTTCTCTTTTTTACCTCTCGACTTCTCGACCTCTCGACTTCTCGACTTCTCGACCTCCAGACCTCTCGACCTCTCGACCTCCAGACCTCTCGACCTCCAGACCTCTCGACCCCTCGACCTCCAGACCTCTCGACTTCAAAACCCCTCGACCTCTCGACCCCTCGCTCCCATAACACAGAACTAACATTACTCTAACAATCCCCTAACGAAATTACAGCAGTGTAAGGGAAGTGTTACGGCAGTATAAGAGAATCGTGTGACAAAGCAATAGGTAGCAAGCAATTAACTATTGCCCATCAGCAGAATAGGAAGGCAAGATTGATATATTTACTAACTATATATCAGACAATGAATTGGTATAATTAAACTAACTCTCTGCGCTTGTAAATAAAAAATCCTGTAACAGTGAGAATGGTGCTATAGAGTAATTTGAATAGGGTATTGTTATTTATGATACTGTGCCAATTCGCTTGTAAAATGCCTGCAAGAGTATGCGCATTTAGGTCCGGTGCATTATAAAATACGGGATTGGGAGATATTTGCACTAATTTATATAGATAACTGGTCAGCGAAGGAATATCAAAATTAGCAGTGTAATTCAAAATTTTAGTAGCCAGTTCAATGCCGACAATAATCAAGATTCCCATAAAAAAGGACTTGCGCTGAAACAAACAAGCAAAAAACCAAAACAGCGAACAAACGAAAATCAGTGTGAAAAATAATTCCACTGTGCTTTGGAGCCAGGCATAAAATCCAAAATAAAACACCGCCGAAGTCCAATACATCTGAGTAAAAGATAGCACCAGAGTTCCGATAAAACCGATAATGGCAAAAACGAGATAACAGCCCAAAATCATAAAGATATACTTTACGCTGAGCATTTTAACCAAAGAAACCGGTTGGGACTGATGAAAAATCTCGCATTTCTGTTTAAAGCCACCATTGATGAGATTATCGGCTAACATTATGCCTACCATAATTGTTAGAAAACCTAAAGCGGCATTCAAAGTTTTCACGCTGCCAAAGAGAAACAGATTATTGAATCCGGAGGGAAAATTTCCTTCCAGATGAAAATAAGTTATCGCTTTGCCTTTAATAAGCCCAATGATTAAACCAATTACACAAACTCCCAAAAATACCAGGGAAATCCATACAGGTAAAAGCAATTGTTTCCAATTTGTCCACCATTCTTTTTTGAGAAGTGTTTTAAACTGATGCATTGGAACCTCCCACTACAGCCAGAAAAATATCGGCTAAACTGGGTTGACCGTAGGTGGCACCGGCAATTTCTATGTCCGAAGCAAGCACGGCATTGATAAAACCCAAATTTTTGGCATAAACTTTGGGATTATATTGTAAAATTTCTTCAGCGCGTTCAGAGGGCAAACTTACCACCCGATATTGTTCTTTGAGAGTTTGCACTTCTTCGTGCAAAATTATATTCCCATTATCAATAAAAATAATTTCCTGCAAAATGCTTTCCACCTCTTCAACCTGATGCGTGGAGATAAAAATCGTCTTCTCTTCATTAAAATACTCGTTCAGGATGGTATTGAAAAATTCTTTTCTAAAAGCAATATCCAAGCCCAAAGTGGGTTCATCCAAAAGCAAATAATTAACATCGAGCGAAAGAGTTATCAGCAAATAAAGTTTGGTTTTCATCCCCTTGGAAAGTTGCCCAACTTTTCGCTTCAAAGGCAGATTGCTGATCTCCAGTAATTTTTGAGCGATTGCTTCATTCCATCCGGGGTTTACACCTTGAACATAGGCAATGGTTTGCTTAACCGTTAATCTATCATCCAAACCACTCACATCGGGAATAAAAGCTACTTTTTCAAAAACCCGCGGATCTCTATGTTTGATTAAATTTCCATCCAGCCAAACTTCCCCGCTATGAGCCAAAAAACCCAGCATACAACGCATTAAAGTTGATTTGCCAGCTCCATTTTTACCTAAAAGTCCAATGATTTTCCCAGGCATAAGTTCCAGAGAAACATTGTTCAGAGCTTGAGTTTTGCCGTAATTTTTCGTAACATTATGCACCAGATAACTTGCTTCTGCCATTTAAAACCTCTTTTGGATGTAACCCGCACAGGATTGTTTTATCTACCAACTACCTTCAGTAATTTGGTTTTTTTCACGATGAACATTACAGATAGATAGAATAAGCCACTGGCAATAAAAATGACCAACCAACCTCTATCCAGGATAAATCTGCGTTTAATAATTAGATCTCCCGTTATTTCTATGGCAAATAAAGAAGAAACCATGGCAAAATAGGTCTGATATTCCCGTCGGATAACATTTCTTAAAGAAAAAGGAAGCTCCGGTTTTTTATAGTGGCAGAATTTGGGAAATAAAACAGGTGTCACGCTTGCCCAAGCTACAAATTCCTCACCATACTTTTTTCTTAAGAATGTCTCTTCAGCGTAGATAACTCGCTCATAATAAAGGATAAACAATAAAACATAAGAAAATATTACCCAAATATGACGCGTGAACAAGACCACGCCCAAAATGATGAAAAAATTGCCAAAATATAAAGGATGCCTTAAAATGGAATACATACCAGTCGTATTCAGTTTATCGGCAACTTGACTTTTGGTGTTTCTGCCACTGGTTCCTGCAGGTGTATGGCCTATGGTTAATATTCTAACTGCCAAACCGAAACAACTGACGATGAAACAGATAATTTCTACAGAGAGGTCATAACGCATAATTTGCGATCGGCGCATATCATAAATGGCGCCAATGCCAATGATGAACATTAAAAGGGGAAGATAACTTCTCCACTTGAATATCCAGATTCCGGATCTTTCCAATTCTTCTTGGATAGGCATAATATTTTTCCTTTAGGTTATGTATAATAGGATAAAAACTAATAATCTATGTGAATCAACCTTATCTAATACTACTTCTTATTTATACTTCACTTATGTAAAAAACCTGCAAATCCCTTTTCTCATTTTGCTCCCCTGCCTATACTGTTCAAGAAAACTGAAAAGCCCGTGGTAGTTTAAAAAAATGGTCGGGATGACAGGATTTGAACCTGCGACCACTTGAACCCCATTCAAGTACGCTAGCCGGACTGCGCTACATCCCGAACCGTTTTTTTAACCTAAAAAATCAAGCATAGTTTTTTGACAAGCAAAAAATGAAGTTGACAGTAAAAGTGCTTCTCTAAAATAGTTCTAACTTCGTCTATGGAAAAGCTTTCCAAATATTAAGAACAGGAATTTAGAAGTGAGTTTAATTCAGATTATTAACGCCGGCATCGAATTTGCCGGAAACCATATTTTAAGTAATATAAATTGCACTTTGGAACACAACAGTAAAATCGGACTGGTTGGTTCTAACGGATGCGGTAAAACAACATTGCTGAAATTGATGTTGGGCATATTGCCTCCTGCCGAAGGAAAAGTATTGCGAGCCAAAAAATGCCGCATTGCTTATCTGCAACAAAATCCTGTTCTGAATACCAATTTTACGATGGGAAATTTCATAACCAATTCCAGACCCGATATCCTGAATTTGCAACGGAAAATAGAAGAATTATCGGATATACTGCAAAATAGTCATTCTGAGGACTTAGAAATGGAACTCCAAAAAACGCTGAACGATTTTCAAGCCATCGGGGGTGATGATTTTGCCAATACAATGAAATTTGTAATAACTTCATTGGGATTTAGTGAAAATGATTACCCTAAGCCACTATCCCTATTCAGCGGTGGAGAACAGACCCGAATTTGTCTGGCAAAAATACTTTTGATGCCTTACGATTTACTGATTTTGGATGAGCCCACAAACCATCTGGACATAGCTATGATAACTTGGCTGGAAAAATATTTGAATGCCTGTAATGCACCTTTTTTAGTGGTTTCTCACGATCGTGTTTTTCTGGATAATACCGTTACCACTATTTTTCATTTGAAAGATGCTCAACTAACTATTACGAAAGGTAATTATTCTGCCTTTGCGGAAGCAGATAAAATTGAACGCTTGAGCAAGGAAAGACAATTTGAAAGACAGCAAAAATTTATTGCTCAAACCCAGGACTTCATCAGTAAAAACATCGCCGGACAAAAAACGGCACAAGCAAAATCTCGCTTAAAAATGCTTTCTAAGATGGATATAATCCAGAAAAATGAGCCAGATAAGAAAATACACCTTGCCATCCAAAGCGGTGAACGCAGCGGAAATGATGTTTTTACTTTGAAAGATGTGGAGTTTGGTATTGTGGGTAGCTCTCCTTTAGCCAAAAATGTAAATTTGCGAGCTCATTATCAGGATAGAATATGTATCCTCGGTCCCAATGGTTGTGGTAAAACAACTTTGCTGAAGGTCTTGATGCAGAAACTGGAAATATTTTCCGGCTCGTTAAAAATTGGAGCTTCCTTGGAAATCGGTTATTATGACCAACATCAGATATCCTTAAATGAGGACTTAACAGTTTTGGAAACATTATGGCAGATAGTTCCTTTTGAAACAAGAGGTTATGTGCTAAGTTTTTTAGCGCGTTTTGGCTTTACCGGCGACGAAGTAAATAAAGTTACCAGTATCTTAAGCGGAGGTGAAAAATCCCGTTTGCTGCTCTGCGTTTTAATTCATCAAAAGCCAAATTTACTGATAATGGATGAACCAACCAATCATCTTGACATAGAAATGAATGATAGCTTGCTTTCTGCTTTGCAAAACTATGCTGGAACTATCCTATTTGTAAGCCACGACCGCTATTTTATGCAACAACTGGCTACAAAATATTGGGTTTTTCATAAAGCACTGGAAAATAACTTACTCTACCCTACTGTAAGCGAAATTGATTCAGGACTGGAAAAGGCATTGGAACTTGCTTTTACTCTTCCCGAAATCAAAAAACAAATTGCAAAGCCCAAAGAAAGAAAAAAGAAAATAAACCCCTGGTATCTGGAACAAATCCATAAACAAATTGAACAAGAACAAATACACATAGAAGAAAGCCATTCCCTGATAGATAAGATAAATAACGAACTGGCAATATCTTCCACTTATAGCGATGAAACAAAAGCAAAAGAGCTAAAAAAACAAATTAACCTGCTGCTGAATAACATTGACAAAAGCAAAGAACATATTTCTGAATTGGAAAATGAATATCTGGAGCTTAGCTATGATTCCTAAAAAAATTGCCTTCACTTCTTCCTTGCCGGTAGAAGTTATTTATGCCGCAGGACATATTCCCGTGGACTTAAATAATATATTTATCACGCAAGACCCTTCAACTAATGTTCAAAATGCTGAAATGAAAGGATTTCCGCGCACACTTTGCAGTTGGATTAAAGGTAATTATACAGCTGCACTTTCTCTTCAACCGGACTTGATAATCGGAATTGTGGAAGGCGATTGTTCAAATTCCACTTCCTTACTGGATTTATTTACGGAAATAAATCTGCCGGTTTATCGTTTTTCCTTTCCTACAACCAAAAATTATGCGGAACTTAATAATGAAATAACCAGGTTAGAAGATTATTTTGGCGTTTCACGCAGAGAGACCTTGAAAACCAAAAAACGCCTCGATGAAATAAGAAAAAAACTTATCACTCTGGATGAATTAACCTGGAAAGAACATTTGGTAACCGGACTGGAAAATCATACCTGGCTGGTTAATGCCTCCGATTTTAACGGAAATCCGGATCGCTATGAAAGTGAATTGGATGACTTTTTATCAGAAGCAAAAAAAAGAGACCCCTTTTCTGCCAAATTGCGCTTGGCTTATTTAGGCGTTCCACCCATCTATAAAAATGTCTATGAGGTAATTCTTGAACTGGGAGGAGATGTTTTATTCAATGAAGTTCAGCGTCAATTTGCCATGCCGTATTTATGCGATGACATAGTTGAACAATATTTGGCTTATACTTATCCCTACAGTGTTTTTGATCGCTTAAAAGATATTAAATGGGAACTTAAAAAACGCCGTATCGAAGCAGTGATTAGCTACACGCAAAGCTTTTGCCACTTACAACTGGATAACCTACTGCTCAGAAAACATATAGACCTGCCCTTTTTAACTTTGGAAGGTGATCAACCGGAAGATATCGATGCCAGAACTCTGCTGAGATTAGAAAGCTTTTTTGAAGTGCACGGACGGAAATAGGGTCCGGAGGTCGAGAGGTCTTGAGGTCAAGAGGTCGAGAGGTCGAGAGGGCTTGGGGTCGATAGGTCGAGAGGTCTTGGAGTCGAGAGGTCTTGGGGTCAAGAGGTCGAGAGGTCGAGAGGTCTTGAGGTCAAGAGGTCGAGAAGTCGAGAGGAAAAGTGGAAAGGTGGAAAAGTGGAAAGGTGAAAAAGTGAAACCCAGTTGTAGTTTTGGGTGCAAATATCCAATTTTATATTCTATCTTTTCTTTCTCTATCTTTTCTTTCTCTTTTAATTTCCTATCTTTTTCAGTGCTCTCGGTTTCTTCGGTATTTTCGGTGGCTTTTATTATTTTTCTACATACCTTTATCTTTTTCGGTGTTCTCGGTTTCTTCGGTAATTTCGGTGGCTAATAAAACTCTTTTTTCAGTGCTCTCAGTGTTCTCAGTGTTCTCAGTGGTCATTAAATTCATCTTTTTTCGGTGCCCTCGGTCTTCTCAGTGTTCTCGGTGTAAAATCCCCCAAAAAAAGAACCGCCCAAAAATTGAGCGGTTCCAGAGGAGGTAGATTGTATAGGATTTATTTTTTCTTTTTGGTTAAGTGCTGCATCGTTTTCTTTTCTTTATGGGTAATCAAATTCAGGTCTATAACCAGGTTGCTTGCCACAAAAATGGAAGAATAGGTTCCAAAGAAGATACCTAAACAGATGGCAAAGGCAAAATCATGAATCACGCTGCCACCCCAGAAATACAGGCAAGCCGAAGTAAGAAAAGTAGTTCCACCGGTTATGACTGTTCTGGAAAGAGTTTCATTGATAGAATTGTTGAAGACCGCTTGAATCGGCTCTTTCCTGTTCTTTTTCATATCTTCGCGGATGCGATCAAAAATAACAATCGTATCGTTTATGCTGTAACCAACAATTGTTAATAACGCAGCAATTATTTGCATCGTGATTTCTTTGCCGGTGATGGCAAATATGCCTACAATCATAAAGACATCATGAAATAAAGCCAGAATGCCCATCAAACCAAAAGTAAATTCAAAACGGAACCAAATATAAATGATCATAGCAATCAAGGCAAGCATTACTGCCCAAAATGCTTGAGTTCTAAGTTCGCCACCAACTTTTGGACCAACTTCGTATATTTCTTCGATCACTTCAGTATTAAGATCTCTGCCTTTAATATATTCGGGGAAATTCTGCTGAATGATGTCCAAGAGCTTGGTGCGTGTTTCCGAAGAAATATTACTACCTTTCCCAACGCTCTTTATTTTAATTTGGAAAGTGGAATTATCTGGATTGCCTATATACATAATTTCCGCTTCCGGAAAGCCATTTTTAGTAAGCGCGTTTCGTAAATTATGAATAGGCAAAGGAGCTAATGCTGGATCTTTAGCTTTTAAATTTAAGGTGGCAGTTATACCACTGGTAAAGTCAATACTCCAGTTCAGACCTTTGAAAATGATTCCACCTATGCCTATCAGTAACAATATAATTGAGAATGTGTAAGCCCAGTAACGGTATTTCACAAATTGGATATTAGGATGTTTTAGAATTCTCATTTTTTGCTCCTTACACACTCAACTTCGTTTTTGTCCCTTTCAGAACAATGTTATCCAAAATAGAACGAACTACAACTATCGCCGTGAACATTGAACCAATAATTCCGATAACCAAAGTAACGGCAAATCCGCGTATGGGACCTGTTCCCAAATAATAAAGCACGATTCCAGCGATAATTGTGGTCAGATTGGAATCCCAAACCGTTACCAGAGCTCTTTTGAAACCAGCATCAACTGCACTGCGCGGGGTTTTCCCCAAATCCAATTCTTCGCGGATTCTTTCGTAGATAAGCACATTGGCATCAACTGCCATACCTATGGTAAGAATTATACCAGCAATTCCTGGAAGAGTTAAAGTTGCGCCAAAAGCGGTTAACATAGCTAAAATGAAGCCCACATTTAGAACCAAGGCAATATCGGCAATAAAACCGCATAATTTGTAATAAATGGCCATAAACAAGACCACAATTATCAAACCGATTAAACCAGCAAAAGTCCCTCTGCGAATACTGTCAGTTCCCAAAGTGGCGCCTATTATGGATGTGGAAACCGGCTTGATAGGAGCAATCAGATTTCCTGTGTTCAGCACAATAGCTAATTCGTTTGCCTCAGTAGCCGTAAACCTTCCGGTAATTTGAGCTCTGCCACCGGCAATTCTTTCTTGGATGTTGGGAGCGGAATAAACTACTCCATCCAAAACTATCGCCAAACGCTTTCCAACATTATCGGCAGTAACGCGTTCAAATTTGCGTGCTCCATCTCTTTTCATTTCAATGGAGATATAAGGTTTATTGGCAGTTCGAGGATCAGTAGATGTTGCCGAGCCATATTCAACTTTTGCTTTGGCAAGATCGGCACCGGTTAATTCCACGGCAGAAGAAAGAACATAAAGATTCCTATCCGCCCGAGGATTTTCCGCATCTGCCTTATCCAAAGCTAATTGATAGCCCATGGGAACCATTTGAGCAAAAAGTGTATCAGCCAATAAATCTTGAACTAATCGCACATCGCTGTATTGAACTTCATAATCCATTTCGCCCGGCAGAATCAAAGTGCTAAAAACACCTGTTCCAGCTTTCAAACTATCAGTTGAAGTAGTATCTGCCATTATACTTTTATCTTTTTTCGCCAGTTCTGCTAAAACTGGAAACTTAGTAAGATTATTGTTGATATTTTGATCAACAACTTCAATAACCCGCTTTGCTTCTTCTGTAGGAATAACCAGTTTAAATTCCAGCATTGCGGTTTGCTTAATTAGATTTTCAGCGGCTTTATAGTCAGAGACCCCGGGAAGCTGAACCATTATTCTGTTTTCACCCAATTTTTGGATAGAGGGTTCGGCTACTCCAAATTGGTCAATTCGTTCCCGAATTATTTTAATATTCTGCTCTACAGCATTTCTGGCATCCGCAGCAGAAAGTTCGGAAGTATCTACTTCCAAAAGTATCTGCATTCCACCCCTGAGATCTAAACCCAACTTTAAATGATGTTTAGACCACCAGTTTGGCAGATTGGGGATAGCCATAGGAGCGAGGAAAAATGCTGTTACGCATAGAAATATGACTATGAAAAAGCCACGCCAGGAAAATTTCTTCATTGGCTTATACTCCCTTATACCATATATTATTATTAGAATTTCGTATTCTTTAACCCAAAACTTTAAAAAGCCCTTATTCGTCAAGCGAAATGTTTGCTTGCTTGCAAGTGTGATGATTATTCTGGTTAAGGGATACTATTTTGTCGATTTGCTCGGTTCCTAAAGTAAAAAAGTCACTTACAATATAGCAGTGGATAAGTATGTTTTTTTATAAAGAACGGGATGTTAGAAGCAGGTAGTGAAAAAAAACCTTGTTAAAAACTCGAGCATTAAAAAAATGGCTTAACAAAAGAAATTTATCCTATATAAGGAGCATAGAAATGCTGGATCAGTTGAGAAAGAAACAGAAAGTAGTCATTTATATCGTAGCCATAGTATTTATTTTTGGTATGGGAGCAGTAGGCATTGGGGAATTACTTACTCCCAAACCATACGCTGGGAAAGTAAATGGCACTAAGATCACATTTGATATGTATCAGCAGAAAATACAGGAAATGTATGATCGCTATTCCCAAATGTATAAAGACCAACCCATTGATGAAAACACGCGCAAAAGTATTGAAAATCAGGCCTGGGAAACATTGGTAAGCGACATTTTATGGCAACAGCAGATAAAAAAGCATAGAATTAAGGTCTCTGAGGATGAAATTTTAACTGAAATGCAAAATAATCCTCCTCAAGAACTGATGCAAAATGAATCTTTGCAGACAAACGGAAGATTTGACAAAGCCAAATATCTTTCCGCCTTAAAAAATAACCCTCAGTTTTTTGCTGCAATGGAAGATTATGTTCGCAGTTATCTTCCGCGCCAGAAACTACAAAATAAAATAAAAGCCCAAGCAGGCATTACGATAGATAGCTTAAAAGCGCAATATGCCAAGGAAACGGACAGCGTTTCCGGCAAATTTATTTGGTTTGATCCCAACAAATCAGAGCCAGTAACTGTTACTGATGCAGAAATTAAAGCATATTATGACAAAAATAAGGAAACGGAATTTAAAAAAGGTCCCGCTTCCAGAATCAAATATCTCGCTTTTGAAGAGAAACCTTCCGATAAGGACTATGCGTCTGCCAAATTAACTGCTGAGGAAGTTTATAACAGAGCCATCAAAGGCGAAGATTTTGCCGCTCTGGCAAAAGAATATTCAGATGATCCCGGTTCCAAAGATAATGGCGGCTCCTTAGGTGAATTTGGAAAAGGACAGATGGTTCCTGAATTTGAACAAGCAGCATTTGCTTTGAAAGTAAAAGAAATTAGCAGACCGGTTAAAACCAGTTTCGGATGGCATATTATCCGTTGTGACAGCATTGCTTCCAAAGATCCTGAAAATTATAGAATTAAAGCAAGCCACATCTTATTGAAAGTAGAGCCCTCCGATGAGACCAAAGATGCCCTACTGGCTAAGGTGGAAACTGCCAAAAATTTGATAAAGAAAAAGGGTATTGACGCAGCCGCTAAAGAACTGAAAATGGAAGTTCAGGATAGCGATTGGGTGCCTCATGACCAAGAATATATTCCCGGCATCGGCAATGACGGAGCTCTTTTACAATTTATGCGCAAAGGCAAAGAAAAGGCAATTTCGGATATTATTACAGATCAGCAAAACCGAAAAATTATCGCTCAGCTAACTGATAACAAAAAGGTTTATTATGAGGAATTCGAGAAAGTAAAACTCCGCATCAAATATCAGCTGGAAAAAGAAAAGAAAGTAGCCAAAATCAAAACCAAGGCAGAAGAATTCGTTGCCAAATATCCTTCCGCAGAATATTTTACTGCCGCCGTCAAAGAGGGTTGGCAAATTATAGATTTATCCAATCACAAAAGAGGACAAAGCGTTCCCAATGTAGGAATGTGTGAAGAATTTACCAATGCCGCACTCGCTTTGGAAGCGGGAACTACCAGCAAATTAATCCATACCAAAGAAGGAAGTTTCATCATCAGTTGCAGCGAACGCATCAAACCAGATTTCAATGCTTTTGCCAAAGACAAGGACAAACAAGAACAAATTCGCAAAACCCTGGAAGATGCTGCCTGGAATCGTTGGTATGATCAGATGAAAAAGAATTCCAAGATTATCGATAACAGGTCTAAATACGGTATGTAATATAATGTCTAAATTAATGACAAGTGTTAGTGGAGTAAGGGGTGTCTTTGCAGACACCCTTAATCCTATCATCACCCTAAAATTTGCCGCACATTTTGCCAATCTGCAAAAGAAAAGTTATCCCGCATCCAAACCACTGATAATTGTAGGCAGAGACAGCCGCACCACAGGAAAAGCTATGTTGCACAGCATAATTTCCGCTTTAATAAGTTCGGGCTGTGATGTAACCGATTTGGGAATTGTTTCCACTCCCACCATTCTTTTAAAAGTTCAAGAAACGGATGCCATTGGAGGCATAGCCATAACTGCATCGCATAATCCTCCCCAGTGGAATGCAATGAAATTTGTGGATGCCGATGGAATGTTTTTATCCCCTGAAAAAGCAGTTAATTTTTTATCTTCCGTGGACGACGATATTTTATGGTCAGCGTGGGATAATATCGGAGAGGTAAATTCGGATGAGAACGCCATTAATGAACACATAGCCAAGATACTGGCTATTCCTTATTTACAAGTTCAGCAGATTCAATCTCGCCATTTTAAAGTAGTGATTGATTCCGTCAACGGAGCCGGCGGACTAATTTCTCCCTTGTTACTAAAAGCACTGGGCTGCACCGTTTACGAAATAAACAGCGAACCGACCGGTATTTTTGCTCATCCGGCAGAGCCCTTGAATGAAAATTTACACCAATTGGAAGAAGCAGTTTCGTTCTACAAAGCCGATATCGGTTTTGCCACAGACCCAGATGTAGACCGTCTTTCCGTCGTTTCCGAAAAGGGAAAATGCATAGGAGAAGAATTAAGCGTGGCTTTAGCCGAACTATTCATTATTCCCAAAAGCAAAGGTGACATAGTTGTAAATCTTAGCAGCTCAATGATTTCCGATGATATCGCAGAAAGATTTGGCGTTAATGTTTTCCGCACCCGAATTGGCGAAATAAATGTCGGAAAAAAAATGCAGGCAATTAATTCTCCTGTAGGGGGCGAAGGAAATGGTGGAATTATTTGTCCTGAGGTGCATTATACGCGTGATGCCATTGCTGGAATGGCTTTGATTTTAGGTTTATTGGCGGAAACCAATATGCCCTTATCGGCTCTTGTTGATAGTTTGCCAAAGTATTATTTCGCAAAAGATAAGCTAATTTTAGACGACTTCCAGGTGAACACTTTATTAGCTAAAATCCTTACCCATTATCCAAATTACGAACTGGATACTCAAGACGGCATTAAACTTATTGGAAACAAACATTTTATCCATATTCGCCCTTCGGGAACCGAGCCCATTATCCGCATCTATACCGAAAGTGAATCTACGGAAAAATCCTGGGCATTATGCGAGGAAGCTAAGAATATCATAATCCAAGCGTTTAAAAATTAAAACTGGCATAAAGCAATATAATGATCACCTTTACATACAGATAGGCGGCAAAAAGACAGAATCCTTCGGAAGATAACCACTGAATTAAACCACTACAAGCCACGCCACAATTTTTCTAATGAGCCCAAAATACCTTATGGCAAGCGTCTATTTGAGAGCCAAAAATCAAACTCTGCTGAAATATTGTTTGGGCTAAATGTTTTAGGAAGGGATGTTCAGCCGTAAAAGCATCCTTTTCTCTGCCCTACTCGCTAACGCTATGCAGCACAAATATTTCCGGTATGCTCCCCGTATTCCGATACGGGATGGTTTCGAGATGGATACCAGCTGTATAGGGGTGTGTAGTTAGCGGAAGCAAAGCAAATAAAAAATGCTCTTCAATGCCATCACTACCTTTCTGATTATACCTTTGCCGTCAAAAATTGATAACAAGCAAAGAAAATAAAACTAATGAATTGCCTGGTAAAATCTGCCTTCCATTTTCAGTTCTCACCGTGCATTCGGCTTAACAATGAACTGCATTATCAATCAAAACTGTAAGGAGTGTTTTTCATCGGCGGGAAAAGAAGAAGATATCATAATCGTAGCCAACGCTTAAGAAACTATGCACATCCTTGGCTTTATTCAAAGAAATATACAGTTTTACCGGTAACATACTGTTTTTGTAGCCGATACCCAAATAGCCGCAATATTCCCAATCCGAATTATTTTCCCAGATATCTTTGTCGGAATAGTGCAAACCCTGTATGCCCCCCTCCCAAAAATAGCGTTTTGCCAGCAGAGAAGATAGCCCTAAAGATAAAATTTGGTAGTAAGGCGCGCTAACTTCATAGCGCGAATAGCCCATAAAATTATCAGTTCCTCCGATGATAAAAGGATCGATGGTAGCTTGTTCGGCGGAACTTAAATAACTGCCATACTGCATTGATGAATGAAGAGTTGCAATCTTTTTTAGCGGAACATAAAAATCCGCCTTTCCCTGAAAACAGCTAAAAAGAAAATCACTCACTTCTCTATAACGGGAAAAATTGAATTTGCCGAAAATCCTGGCACCTACAGTAGGAAAAGTATAATCATCCAAACTTTCGTGATAACCCTTTATGCCAAATCCGCTCACCACGGATGTCTTGGGTAACAAAGGAGTTTGAGAAATATCACTGTGGAGATTAGTTTGATTGCTGTAAAGGAAGAATTCCGCAATGGCAAGGTCTTTGGCAAAAACACCCACTCCGGAATTTATTCCCCACTCCGTAGATTTTATGCTATCGGTTTTATGATGATCGCTGTAATTATATATGGTTTTTTCAGTTAGATATGGAAAAAGACGGTAATAAGCGCCCCATTCTTCTCCGAAATTCTTCACATAATCAATATTAAGTTCATTCCTACCTCCCAATTTCACTTCTCCCAAGAGGTTAGAATTTCGTAATAGATAGTTATTTAGAGATAGCACTAAACCTGCCATCAGTTTTTCTTCGCTATTGTAAACTAAGTTTAAGGCAAGATGTTTGCTCTCGTTTTCTTGCACGAATATAAGCAAATTGTATTTATCGTCGTTTCGTTTTTCCAAAACAGGATAAATTGTTTTAAAGACCTGGGAATTCCAGGCATTGATACAGGCATCGACAATTTCTTGGCTATGGTGAATCTTACCGGTTGCCAAACCCAAATATTCTCTCCCTTTGGCAGAGCTAATTGTTTTATTTCCATACAGATATATTTCGGCAACATAAAATTCATTGAGGTCTTTGTTAAAACTATTTACCCTTGTTTCAGCAGGAGATAAAGTGGCTTTAAAAGCTCTGATCTGATCAATCATTTGCCGAGCGGAGGCCTCTCCTGCCGCGATAATTTCCGGTATGTGTTGATAATCGGTGGAGACGAATTCCGTTAAATCGGGCTCAATCAGAAGGTTACAATCATCTAAATGTTCGTTTAAATTGCGCGTTATGCCGATATTAATGGACTGATCTAAAATATCCACGAAGCTGTTAAGATCATCTTCTTTGCGTAAAGTGGAATTTACTTTTATGCCTAAAACCTGGTCGGCTCCCATTTGATGGAGTAAATCAATCGGCATATTTTGGGAGATGCCTCCGTCGATATAAAAATGACCATTCAGTTCAAAGGGTTCAATCAAACTCGGAATGGAAATCGAAGCACGAATTGCCTGCATTAAAGACCCACTGGTAAAAGCAATTCCTTCGCCGGTTACCAGGTCGGTTGCGTTACAGGCGAAAGGAATGGGCAAATCATTAAAATTTTTTAGCTGAGAAGCGGCTGCGGTATATTTAAACAATTCCAGATTGAGATTATTGCCCACAAAGAAAGAAGAGGGAATTTGCGGAACCCATTTTTCATTCAATTCAAAAACAGCATTACCATAAGGAGACCACCTTTTTTGTCCGATATAAAGGTCTTTACGCTTTTGGACATCTCCGGTGAGTTCATCCCAATTTATCTGTGAACATATATCTTCCAGTTCTTGAGCGGAATAACCCATCGCATAAAGAGCTCCGATAACGGCTCCAATGCTCGTTCCAGCTATAAAATCAGGATGAATTCCTTCCTCTTCTAAGACCTTTAACACTCCAATGTGGGCAAAACCTCTTGCCCCACCACCGCTTAAGGCATAGCCAAGTTTTTCGGCTGTTAAAATGTTTACCAGAACGAACAATAAAAGCAGAAGAGTGGATTTTTTCACGATAGTGATTTTAGTTTAGAAAGTTCCTTTTTGGGATGCATTTTGGTTATTCTGCGGGTCTGGAGTTTTGGCATATTTATATTCCAAGCGTCCAAAAACTACTGTTGATTCTATCTCAACCGGATCACCCTGCACATTAGGCATTTTCGGAGGCAAAATAGTTGACCCAAAAACGGAAGTAGGGTTTATATTGATGGCAACGCTATCGGGCAAAATTACCGTTCCTGACCCAAAGACAACATCAATCTCGATATTTTTGGCATTATCTTTCAGCGCACTAAGGTCAATAATTCCGGAAGAAAAGACGATGCTGTAGTCATTTCTAAAACTGCTATAATTGATGGAATTCTCTTGGGCATAGTGTTTTGGTTTATTATATTTGTGGGTTTTAATGCCTAAAAGCAGCTTGATGCCAAACATTATGATTATAATGGCAAGAAAAACTCTCACTAAAGGCAGATGGATATTAAATGCCTTTAAAAAAACGGACAGTCCTAACAGAATGAAAAGTAGCCCCCAAAAAAAATTGCTAAACACAAAGTTCATTTTCATTTCCTTATTCCTTATAGTTTATATTTTTAAACCCTGTTTCCAGGCAGCATAAAAAGCAGCTGTGCTTTCTGAAATATGTTTATTGACAATAAAATCGGCGTTATCGGAAACATAACCCAATTCATTATATTCAATATCAGACAAATTTGCTGCTTCCCTAATAATTTTACAATTCTCTGGATCGGCACTGATTAAAATTCTACTTCCCGCTTCCCCAAAATAAATATTAGCCGGATTATCGGAAAAGTCAAAAGAAATTCTTACCCCAAATAATCTGTCGGGTGCAAAACAACATTCTAAAACAGCTATTAACAAACCCCCTTCGGATATATCATGGGCGCTGTTAACTAATTTCCGATCAATAAGTTCCAAAATCAAATCCTGAAGGCGTTTTTCTGTTTCCAAATTAACTGTCGGTGGTTTTCCAGCTATCTTATGATGCTGTAATTTCAAATATTCACTACCCCCAAAATCTGCCTTCCAAGAGCCCAAAAGGATAATTTTATCGTTAGGATGTTTAAAATATTGTGTTGTTGCTTTGCTAAAATCTGTCATCAACCCTAACATACCAATGACTGGCGTTGGATAAATTGCGCCTTCCGGATTTTCATTGTAAAAAGAGACATTTCCTCCCGTAACTGGAGTTCCTAAAGCTTTACAGGCATCACTCATTCCGCGAATGGCTTCCCGAAAACAATAATAGACCTCAGGATTATAAGGATTGCCAAAATTGAGACAATTGGTGATGGCAATGGGCTTAGCTCCACTGCAGGCAACATTTCTTGCCGCTTCTGCAACTGCATAAATTGCTCCTTCGTAAGGATCTAAAAAACAATAACTGCCGTTACAATCGGTGGAAAGCCCAATTGCCAAATCGGTATCTGGAATTCTGACAACTGCCGCGTCCGAACCTGGTTCTACAACTGTTCCAATTTGAACCATATAATCATACTGATGATATATTTGCTGCCGACTGCAAAGATTGGGAGAAGAAATAAGCTTATGAAGCACTGCTGAGTAATTATCCGGTTCGGGTAAATCTACTGCATTAAAATTTTGCAAATCATCAAGATATTTGGGGCGGACATATTCCCTTTGATATACAGGAGCCAAACCCCCTAAAATAAGTGTTTCGGCGGGAATTTCAGCAACCATATCCTGCCCGTAAAAAACCCTAAGCATCTTGTCCGCAGTAACTTTGCCAATTTTTACGGCATCCAAATCCCATTTAGTAAAAATGGATTGAAGGCGTTTTAGATTTTCTGGTTTAGCAATCACCAACATTCTTTCTTGCGATTCCGAAAGCATAATTTCGTAGGGAGTCATATTCGTTTCCCTCTGTGGAACAAGTGAAACATCAATTTCAATGCCGACATTACCTTTCCCAGCCATTTCTGAACTGGAACAAGTTAAGCCCGCGGCTCCCATATCTTGAATAGCAACAATAAGTCCTGCGTCAATTGCTTCCAAAGTTGCTTCCAGCAATAATTTTTCCAGAAAGGGATCTCCTACTTGGACAGCGGTTCTTTTTTCTTCTGATTTTTCGCTTAAATTAACTGAGGCAAAAGTAGCTCCATGAATGCCATCGCGTCCTGTTTTAGCCCCTACGATTAAAACTGCATTTCCAATTCCGGAAGCCGCTGAACGCGCTATTTTATTGTGTTGAACAACTCCCACGGCCATTGCATTCACTAAAGGATTGCCCTCATAACTATCTTCAAAATATACTTCGCCCCCAACGGTGGGAACTCCAAAACAATTTCCATAATCAGCTATGCCGCTAACTACTTCTTTCAGTAAATGTTGCACTTTAGGATTTGCGGGATTGCCAAAACGCAAGGAATCCAAAGCTGCAATAGGCCTTGCTCCCATTGTGAAAATATCTCTTAAAATACCCCCTACGCCAGTTGCGGCACCATGATAAGGTTCCAAAGCGGAAGGATGATTATGACTTTCTATTTTAAAAGAAATTGCCAAGCCCTGTCCAATATCAACCAAACCAGCATTTTCTTCTCCTGCTTTGGCTAAAATGAAAGAACCCTCTTTGGGAAGAGTTTTCAGCAATAAAGCAGAATTTTTATAGCTGGCATGTTCACTCCACATTACACTGAAAATACCCAGCTCAACCAAAGTTGGTTCCCTATTAAGTATGGATTTTATCCTTTCATACTCTTCCGGACTGAGATTATGCTCAGCCACCATTGCATTTGTGATTTCATCGATTTTCATAGCATTTAACTTTTTATATCCAATTTATTATTTTTTAGTAAGCCGATTAAGCGTTGCAGGCGATCTTCAATAATTTCGCAGGTCTTTTTATAGCAATCCAAATTACTGCCAAAAGGATCATCAATATCACCTTTCTCACCCACTATCTCATTTAAGGTCATAATTCTCTGCTGGCAATTAGGATAAGTATTGCGCAGGATGTCTCTTTGCTTTTCTTCCATCGTCAAAATTAACCAGCTGGAAGATATCAATTGAGGCGTAACTTGTTGGGAAATATGCTCTTGAGCATCAATAACACCTTTTTCCAAAAGTAGCTGTAAAGCATTTAACGAAATCATCTGCCCACCTGAAAGCAATCCACAGGAATCGGTCGCTACAGCCAAATTATTTTCCCTGCTCATTTTCCGAAACAGATATTCAGCCATAGGCGAGCGACAAATATTAGCCGTGCAAACAAACATAACTAACGGCAATTTAAATGCTTGCTTTATTTCATAAAAAGGAATTGAGCCCTCCCGCAGACACTTAATTTCCTCATTGGTTCCACTTTCGGCAGAACTGATAAATTCCACAATGGTAGATGGCTCTGAAGAACTTTTTATCTCCCTGCCGGAAGGCAACAAGGCAAAATCGAACCAGGACTTATAGTTACGCATAATTCTATCGTAATTTTCTTCCGGCATCAAGCCCGAAACATTTACGCTGCTGCTAATTAACGGTTCATCCAATAAAGAAATGAAAGCACGCAAAGCAGGATCGGAAGGAACCCTGAAAGCAACTTTACCTTTAAATGCTATCCTTTCAAATTCTGAAACAGCATAGTTAAACACCAAGGTTAAATTTCCAGGCCAGTATTGATGCATCAGTGGTTTCAGCGCAACAGGAATTTGGTCTTGCTCCAAAAAGCTGATATCCGGAAGCAAAGCGATAAAACCCTGTTTTCCAGAGCGTTGTTTTAATGCTTCAATTTTATTTATCGCTTCCATTGAAGATAGCCGACAGCCAATTCCCCACATTGAACCAGTCCAATGTAAAATGGTTGAATTTTGCAAAGGATTTGTTTCCAAAAATTTTTCCAGTTTGCGTAAACCGGGGTTTTTCAAAATTTGCATAATACCTCCTTACTCCAAATATGGCATAGGATTTATGGCTTTCCCATCTTTGCGCAGTTCAAAATGCAAGGATGGTTCACTTGCAGAACCGGTCATTCCACTTTTGGCAATTGTTTGTCCCTTTTTCACTTTTGCCCCTCGGCTTACCAATAATTCACTATTATAAGCATAGAGCGTGAAAAAGCCATTTTTATGATCTATTATGATCAATTTTCCCTGCCCACCGTAACGATCGGCAAAAATAACTTCTCCATCATCTGCGGCAACAACTTTTGTCCCTTCTTTGGCGGCAATTTCAATTCCATTGCTAACAACGCTGGTCCCGTAACTTCTGGTTTCTTCTCCATAATTTCTGATTATTTTGCCTCTGAGGGGCCAGGAGATTTTTTTACCGGTAAATTGATAGCTGGAGGGTTCTTTACCCTGTTGTTTCATCAATTGGGCAATTAGTCCTTCCAGTTGAGCGCTGTCTTTCTTCAATTTTTCAATTTGGGCTTGCAGTGCCGTTTGTTCTTTGGTAAGTTTTTGGCTTTGAGTGGAAAGATTTTTAATCTTTTTTTCATAGCTTGTTTTCTTATAGCTTTCTTCTTTTACTCCGTGAGAGAGTTTGGTAGCTTCTCTGCGATGCAAATCTTGAATTTGGGCAAGGGTAATTTTATAGCCGGACAGGATATCGATTTTTTGCTTTGTGTTTTGCACAAAATCCTTTAGCAGACGCTGATCGCGGTGGTTTATTTGTAAACTTTTGTAGGATCTGTCCACTCTTATAAGCAAGTCCAATTCCGCATTTTGTTCTCTCTGCAAATCGCCGATGCGCATATCCGTGGATTCAATTCTTTGCAAAACCGATTTAAGTGAGTCCTGCACAATCCTTTCATTTATTCGTAATTTATTCAAATTCGCTTCAGTTATTTGTTTCAAGGAAGAAGTGCGTTTTATTTCACTTTCGGTTTGTTTTTTTTTGCTTTGGGTTTGTTGCACTTTCTGCTGAGTTTTTTCCAGTTGACTTTGCATATCTCGCAATTGACGCATTTTGTCATCCAGCTCATCAGCATAACTTAGTGCAAATAAAGTGCATAGCAAAATCAGCAAAAAACCGCGTCGCATTTTTTACTCCCTTCAGAATCTCTTTATCAACATTTTTAGATTGTGCCGAGATGTCAATGCTATTTTTCTTACGCCTTTTTCAAATGTTCACGCAAGAAATCGTGATATTCTTTATTATTGAACACCAGATAATCGTGAGTGCCTTTGTGAGCAAAGCCCTCAGAATCTATAAAAAGAACGGTATCCACATAACGCAAAGTGGAAAGTCGATGAGAAATAACGATGGCAGCTATATTAGGATAGTTTTCTTCAATCGCTTGCCACAATTTTTCTTCGTTTTCAGCATCGAGGGAAGCGGTTATATCATCCAAAATAAGCAGCTGTGGTTTTTTTACCAAAGCCCGGGCAATAGTTAGCCGCTGTTTTTGCCCTCCGGAAACGCTAAGACCTTTATTGCCAACAAATGTATTGTCTCTTTCAGGAAAAGAAGCAATTTCATCTTCCAGCTGAGAGGTCTTTACGGCAATTTGATAATCACCTTCCGTTGCTTTTTCCACGGCAAAAAGAATATTATCTTTAATGGATCCACCAAAAAGCAAGGGCTCTTGAGGAACATAAGCAACTATATTACGCAGGGACTTGATATTAATTTCGTTCAGTGATTTCCCGTTTATTTTTATGGTGCCGCTGTCACATTTTAAGAGGCCTAATAACAGATTGGCAATAGTGGTTTTACCACTTCCGGTAGCGCCTAAAATTAACATTCTTTCGCCTTTGCCAAGTTCAAAACTAACATTTTGCAGCACCGGATTTTGCTTATCAGGATAACGAAAAGAAACATTCTCAAAGGATAACAAACTGAATTCGTTAACTTGATGTTGTCCTTTCAATTCCTCGTTAAAAGTAGGATAACTTTTCATTTCTTCCAAGCGGTCTATATTTACGAATGCCTGTTTACCGGAAAGGAAAAGTTGAGGCAAATCAATCAGCGGATATATCATCATTGAAAGATAAGTATAGAACAAGAAAAAAGTTCCCACCGTGATTTCTCCCTTCACGGCAAGGTAACCGCCAAAAAGAATAACGCCAATCTGGGCAAAATAGTCAATGTATTGCCAAATAAGAGAAAGAATGGCATTGAGCTTAACCATACTCATTTCCGTTTTAAATCTTTTGGCAAGGGCAATATCAAAAAAGCGGTTATATTTTTCTTCACTGACAAAGCTCTTCACGATCCGAATTCCGGAAAAACTCATTTCCAGCTGATTATTGATGGCAGAAATGGCTTGTTGATTGCGATTGTAATTTGTATATACCTTATCTGCGGTAAAATAAAAAACCAGCATCATTAAAGGCAAAGGAGCTATGGAAAGTAAAGTAAGCTTAGTATTAATAGAAAACATCACAATCAGCGCAAACACAATCATACTGAAAGAATTAAACGCGCGGAAAATGCCTGAACACAAAAACCAGCTTACTCTTGGATAATCGGAAAGGTCATCCGTTAAGCGAGTTACGATATCTCCAGTTCTAAATTTCTGAAAGAAGTTATAGTCCTTGTTCAGTATATGCTTAAAATACATAATGCGCAGAGAATGTTCAAAGCGCATATTCACCCATCCCCGGATTCCAGGATATAGGCCTGTGATCAATTGAGCCAAACCAATGGCAAATAAGAGCTTGATTATTTTATATATCTCTTGCATCGGCTCAGGATATTTTTCGGGAAAGTGCAATATATCTTTCAGCAGATCCAGCATTTCTTTAAACACATAAGGAAAGGCAATGGAAACAATGGAGGTTAAAAGGGTAAGGACTATCATAATTAGCACAAACCATTTTTGCGCTTTATATTGTTCCAAAATCCATTTAATGTGTTTATTCATCCTGCACCTTGAGCATTTGCAGTTCCACCAATTTTTGGTATTCGGGGGAGGTCTTCAGTAATTCTGCGTGTTTACCTCTGGCGGCAATTTTGCCATCGCTAAAGTATAAAATTTCATCTGCGTCCAAGACAGAAGTTAATCTGTGAGCAACAACGAGAGCTGTTTTTCCAGCAAGCAAATTTTGCATTGAATGTTGAATTTTGGCTTCAGTTTGAGGATCAATGGAAGCGGTGGCTTCATCCATAATAATTATTTCCGCTTCAAAAGCCAAAGCACGGGCAAAGCTAATCAGCTGTTTTTCACCCTGGGAAATGTTTTGTCCGCGTTCTGCCAGTTCTGTATTTATTCCTTCCGGTAATTTTTGGATGAATTCGTCCATTTGCACAATGGAAATTGCCTTTTGCACTTTTTCTTCTTCAATTTGGTCATTGTAAACCCGCACATTTTCCAAAATACTACCCGGGAATAAATATACATCCTGCAAAATAAGCCCGATTTTTCTTCTCCATTCCCGAAAATCCATATCACTTAAAGGAACGCCATCAATTAAAATTCTACCTTTTCCTACCGGATAAAATCCGCACAATAAACTCACGGTAGTGGTTTTTCCACTTCCGGAAGGACCTACCAGGGCAATTTTTTTACCTTTGGGAATAGTGAACGAAACATCTTTCAATATCCATTCATCCTCTTTATAGGCAAACCACACATTTTCGAACCGTATTTCCTGTTCAAAAACAGGCATTAAAGTTCCACTATAATTATCATCTTCGGTTGGCAGCTCCGTAAGTTCCAAAATCCTTTTTAAAGAAGCAAAAGAACGCTGAATTTGCATTACATTTTCTGAGATTTGCATAAGAGGCCAGACAAGTTGATAGATGTATTGAATAAAAACAATTAGAATTCCTACAGTTAAAGTTCCGGCGATAATTTTTGGTGCAGACACCAAAATAACGATAATGATGAAAATTACATTTACAATAAAACTGAAAACGCTTTGAGAACTGTATTCAATCAGCTGGGTGTGAACTTCAATCTTTTTCTTTTCCAGAGATGCCTTTTCCACATCTTTTAATGCCTTTTTTTCCTGATTTAATGCTTGCAGCATTTGGATTCCCTGAACATAATCAGTTATTTTAGCACTAATTACAGCATAGCGTTCTCGGATTAAACGGAAAAATTTATTCAAGTATTTAAACAGAAACCAATAACCAACTGCACAAAGTATTATGGCTGGTAAAATATAAATGGTAATTTGCCATTGCAGAAAGAAAAGCACTACAAAACCGCCAATGAAAAACAACACATTGCCAATAATAGTGATAGACAGGTCTGAAAAGAGAACTTTAACTCTTTCACTGTCACTTTCCACCCGGGCAATAAGTTCGCCCACCGGTTGTTTATTAAACCAGGCAACGGGCAACTTCAATAGATGTTTGAAGACATTACCCTTGAATTTGGTAATGATTTTTATACCTAAACGCGAGAGCAATAAGACCTGTAAATAGGATAATATGCCCGATAGAATTATTACGACAATGAAATATAAGCCATAACGAAACATCTGTGCCATATTTTTATCGGGTATGCTGCGGTCTATGATTCTTGCCAAAATAAGGGGATTAAGCAACCGTAAGCCGGAAGTTATCAGCATGGCAAAAAGTCCAAATAATAGCAGCCCCATATCCTTTTTTACAAATGGATAGAGAAGCTTTAGATAATATGTGAATGACTGCTTGCTTTCGGACACTTTTTACACCTTTTCATACTGACATTAATTATGTGATTTATAACAAAAACTGGTCGGGATGAGAGGATTTGAACCTCCGACTTCTCGGTCCCGAACCGAGCGCGCTAACCGGTCTGCGCTACATCCCGATTTATTTTCTGAACTAAATTTTAGGATATAGGTTTCTGTCAAGCAAGAACTTTTCCCGCAGATTATGCTAAACTAATTTTCACTCTGCATTTACTGGATTGCATTTTCAGGTCTGCTCCACCATCCATTTTTGCATAATGGCGTATCACATTGTCACATAGTTGGTTCCGTAATATTTCTCTAACACTTCCCTAACACATAGTTAATGCCATTACAGTAGTGTAAGAGAATTGTTACTGTGATGTTACTGTAAGTGGGGAGGGGGCTTGGGGTGGAGGGGTTGAGGGGTCGAGGGGTCGAGAGGTCTTGAAGTCGAGGGGTCTTGAAGTCGAGAGGTCTTGAGGTCGAGGGGTCTTGAGGTCGAGAGGTCTTGAAGTCGAGAGGTGGAGAGGTGGAAAAGTGGAAAAGTGGAAAGGTGAAAAAGTGGAAAAGTGAAAAGGTGAAACACAGGATGAAAATATCGTTGCAATTTATTGTAATAGATGGATTTATAATAATATTATAATGAAGATATTGTGCAAGAATGAAAAGATATGTAAAAAAGTCAGTTAGGTAGTGTAAAAGTGGAAAGGTGGAAAGGTGGAATGGTGGAAGGGTGGAAGGGTGGAAGGGTGGAAAAGTGAAAAGGTGGAAAGGTGTAGTCGGAGGACGCTGTTCCTCCGCAAAAAAAGTGAAAAAGTGAAAAAGTGGAAAGGTGAAAAAGTGGAAAAGTGAAAAGGTGGAAAGGTGAAACACAGGGTGAAAATATCGTTGCAATTTGTTGTAATAGATGAGATTATAATAATATTATAATGAAGATACTGTGCAAGAATGAAAAGATATGTAAAAAAGCCAGTTAGGTAGTGAAATTAGATAGTAGAATAAAAATTGTCCTTTTCGGTGCACTCGGTTTTTTCGGTGTCTTCGGTGGCTAAAAAAATCTTGTATAACAAACTTACTTATTGGAACCATAAATATTTTCGGTGCACTCGGTTTTCTCAGTTTCCTCAGTGTTTTCAGTGTTCTCAGTGTTTTCAGTGGTAAAAATAACTGTATAACAAACTTACTTATTGGAGTCATATATATTTTCGGTGCACTCGGTTTTCTCAGTGTCCTCAGTGTTTTCAGTGTTCTCAGTGTTTTCAGTGGTAAAAATAACTGTATCACAAATTTATGTATTATGCGTATATATATTTTCGGTGCTCTCGTTTTTTTCGGTGTCTTCGGTGGCTAAAAACCCCTTTAATTTCCTGTTCACAATTTTTAATTGACAAAATAAAGCAATAGTTTAGTTGGAGACAAAAGTGATTTTACTGGAGATGAATTATGAGCGACCAGTTACAAGATTTACTCAAACGCGTTTATGATGAAGGTGTTTCCAAAGCAAATGCCGAAGCAGAAAAAATAATTTCCGCTGCCAATGAGCAAGCAGAAAAGACAATTGCCCAGGCAAAAATGGAAGCGGAAAAAATTATACAGGATGCGGAAAAGAAAACCAACGACCTCAAAAAGAATACTGATTCCGATTTAAATATGGCGTATAATCACACTTTAAGCGCCCTCAAACAAAAAATAACCGATTTGGTTCTTTCCGAAGCATTAAATGCTAAAGTATCCGAGACCTTCAACGATGCTGAATTTGTTAAAAAGATTATCCTTGAGGCAATTACTGCTTGGAAGGAAAACAATGCTTCTGGAATTATAACTATCAGTGAAAAGATGAAACCCCTTTTGGATGATTTTTATCTGAAATCACTTAAAGACATATTAGATGGCAAATTACAGATTAATTTCTCCCCAACGATGAAACAAGGATTTGTTATCGCTCCCGAAGATAAGACCTATCAAATTATGTTTGATGGAGAGGATTTTGCCAATCTCTTTAAGAATTACTTACGCCCTCGCACTAAGGAAATACTTTTTGGCAAATAGGAAATTATGAAACAGGACTACTATTCTTTTGTTTGTGGTTTGCCCAACTTAAATATAGAAGATACAAAATTACCCTGGTTACCAGAAGAATTTTTAGCTGAGGCACACGCACAAGTGAGTGAAAAAGATTATCACTTATTGGAAATTCTGCATCTGCCAATGGATTTGGATAACCTCTTGCGAATGGTGTATAAAACTAATAAAGAACGCAATATGGAAGGTCTCTATTCGGATGATTTTTGGGAAGAATATTTGGTCTTCTTGCGCGGAGCCATAGAAAATCCAGAATTAAAAACACCTCTTGAATTTAAAATACTGCCTGATTTCATCAAAATAACCATCATCCAGGTTTTAAAACAGGAAGAAAAACAGCCCTATTCGCAAACCGAACTGGAACTCTTAAATAAGTTCTATAGTTGGGCTGCTAATGGAACAAACGACTTTATCAAAAACTGGTATGCTTTCGATGCGCATATCAGAAATATTTTAACCGCTATAAACGGTCATAAATTCAATTTGCCTTATGCTCAATATCTCGTAGGTGAAGATGAAATTGTGGATAAACTTAGTAAAAGCCATACCGCGGATTTTGGCTTGGGCAAAGAAGATGATCTGTATAATGCCTTAATTCGCATTTATGAACAAAACAATATCCTCTACAGAGAAAGGGGCTATGATATATTGCGCTGGCGTTGGATTGATGATTATAACTTCTTCAATTACTTTAATATAGACCGCATTTTAGGTTATTATTGTCAGCTGCGGATTCTGGCCCGCTGGATAAAATCCTCTCCGGAACTCGGAAAAGAGGTTTTTCATTCTATCTTGAGCGATCTGAACAACAGTTTCAGCTTTCCTGAGGACTTTAATATTAAAAGCACGCAAAGAAAATAGAAGGTAAATATGACAACAGGTATAGTTAAAGGAATAATTTCCAACCTGGTGCAGGTGGAAGTTTCAGGTCCTGTTTCCCAAAACGAAATCTGCTATATCAATCTTGGCAAAGAAAAATTGATGGCGGAAGTTATCAAAGTAGTTGGAAACATAGCCAATACCCAGGTTTTTGAAAGTACTCGTGGTTTAAAACCAGGTGACACGGTAGAATTTACTAACCATATGTTGGAAGTGAAACTCGGTCCGGGTATGCTTTCCAAAAATTTAGACGGTCTGCAGGGTGACCTTAATAAAAGAAAAGGCGTATATTTAACGCGCGGAGAATATACTGATCCCTTGGATGAAGATTCAATTTGGAAATTTACTCCTCTTGCCAAAACCGGAGATATAGTAAGCGCTGGTGACTGGCTTGGATCGGTTCCCGAAAGTTGGGTAACTCATAAAATTATGGTTCCTTTTGTGCTGAAAGATGAATACACGGTAAAAAGCGTTGTCCCTGAAGGTGAATATAAAATAAATGATACCATTGCCGTTTTGACAGATAAAGAGGGCAACGATATTGATATAACTATGATTCAAAAGTGGCCTGTAAAAATCCCCATTCTTGCTTATGTGGAAAAACCGCGTCCATTTAAACTTTTGGAAACAGGCGTGCGCACAATGGATACTTTGAATCCTATGGTGGAAGGTGGAACAGGTTTTATCCCGGGTCCTTTTGGAGCAGGAAAAACAGTGTTGGAACATTCCATTTCCAAAAATGCCGATGCGGATATGATTATTATGGCTGCTTGCGGAGAAAGAGCAAATGAAGTGGTGGAACTATTTGTGGAATTTCCGGAACTTGATGATCCTCGCACCGGTAGAAAATTGATGGAAAGAACAATCATTGTTTGCAATACTTCCAATATGCCTGTCGCAGCGCGTGAAGCATCTGTTTATACAGCTATGACGATTGCGGAATATTATAGAAATATGGGGCTGAAGGTTTTACTTTTGGCTGATTCCACTTCTCGTTGGGCTCAGGCATTAAGGGAAATGAGTAATAGAATGGAAGAATTGCCAGGACCCGATGCTTTACCAATGGACCTTCCAGCCATTATTTCCAGTTTTTATGCGCGGGCTGGATTCGTTTACTTAAAAAGCGGTGCAACTGGCTCCATAACTTTTATTGGAACTGTTTCTCCCGCAGGTGGAAACTTGAAAGAGCCGGTTACGGAATCCACAAAAAAATCCGCACGCTGTTTTTATGCACTTTCTCAAGCCCGGGCAGATAGCAAACGCTATCCTGCAGTCGATCCGATTGATTCTTACAGTAAATATCTGGAATATCCGGAAGTAATAGAGTATTTGAATAAAAATGTAAATCCGCATTGGGTGAAAGATGTAAATAAAACCAAAGATATTCTTTTGCGCGGAAAAGAGGCACAGGAACAAATTAATATTTTAGGTGACGATGGCGTTCCTCTTACCTACCATGACAGATATTGGAAAAGTGAACTTGTGGACAGAATTATTTTACAACAGGACGGCTTTGATAAAGTAGATCAATCCACTCCTATGAAAAGACAGCAATATATGTTGGAACTGATCTTGGGTATTTGCAACGCGGATTTTGTCTTTGAAAGTTACGAAGAAGTTATGCCTTACTATACACAATTAATCAATATCTGCAAGCAGATGAACTATACGGAATTTCAGGCGCTGGAATTTAATAACTACGAAACGGAATTGCGTAAAATTGTTGATGAAAGGAGAGCTAAGTAATGGAAACTCAAGCATTTCAAAAAATATATACGAAACTGAATCAAATAACCAAAGCAACTTGTTCGGTTCAAGCTACAGGTGTTGGTTATGATGAATTGGCAACTGTTTCAGGCCGCCTGGCTCAAGTAGTTAAAATTATCGGTGACAATGTAACATTGCAAATTTTTGCCGGAACGGAAGGCATTGGAACTGATGCCGAAGTTATCTTTTTCGGAAAAGCACCCACCCTAAAAGTTAGTGATGAATTAGGTGGTAGATTTTTCAATGCTTATGGTGAGCCAATCGATGGCGGACCTGAAATTGAAGGCGAAGAAGTTGAAATTGGCGGTCCTTCCGTTAATCCTGTGCGTCGTAAACAACCCTCGGAATTGATTGCTACAGGAATTGCCGGAATTGATCTGAACAATACTTTGGTTACTGGACAAAAAATACCTTTCTTTGCCGATCCCGATCAGCCCTATAATGAAGTGATGGCTATGGTGGCTTTGCGCGCTCAAAGTGATAAGATAATTTTAGGTGGAATGGGCCTTTCCAATGATGACTATCTGCTATATAAAAATACCTTCGAAAATGCTGGCGTGATAGATAGAATCGTCTCTTTCGTGAATACTACGGAAGACCCAACGGTGGAAAGATTGCTGGTTCCTAATATGGCACTTACGGCTGCGGAATATTTCGCTTTGGAAAAACACGAAAAGGTCTTGGTGCTTTTAACTGATATGACTCTTTACTGTGATGCCTTAAGTATCGTTTCCAACCGGATGGATCAAATTCCTTCCAAGGATAGTATGCCCGGTTCGCTTTATAGTGATTTGGCAAAACTCTATGAAAAGGCAGTCCAATTTCCGGATGGTGGTTCCATAACCATTATTGCGGTTACGACTCTTTCGGGTGGAGACATTACCCATGCCATTCCTGATAATACTGGCTACATAACGGAAGGACAGCTTTTCCTGAAACGCGATACAGATATCGGTAAAGTTATTGTTGATCCTTTTCGTTCCCTCTCGCGTTTGAAACAATTGGTCATCGGCAAAAAAACGAGAGCGGATCATCCTCAGGTTATGAATACAGCAGTGCGTCTTTATGCCGACGCCGCCAATGCCAAAACAAAGCTGGAAAATGGTTTTGACCTCTCCGATTATGATATCCGCGTGCTTGATTTTGCCAAAGAATATGCAGATAAAATTCTGGCTGTTGATGTTAACATTAGTACCGATGAAATGCTGGATAGAACCTGGACTCTTTTCCAGAAATATTTCACCCGGGCTGAGATCGGAATCAAAGATGAATTTATGAATTTATACTGGAAGAAGGGATGAACCTGAAATTTCAATACAATAAAACTGCTCAGTTACAGCTGATAAAACAGCTCTCCGTTCGCCAAAGAGCTTTGCCAACTTTGAAAAACAAAGAAAGTGCTTTACGCCTGGAAGTTAAAAAAGCACGCGATCAGGCACTTACTTTAGATCAAAAAGTGAAAGAACGCACTGCGGAACTGGATGCTTTTATGAAACTGTTTACCGAATTTGATCCAGATATTGTGAAAATTAAGAATGTGGAAATAAAAACCCGTAAAATTGCAGGCGTAAAAACCCCTCTATTGGAAAACATTGAATTTGAAATAGCGGATTATAATCTTTTTAAAGCTCCTGCTTGGTATCCGGAAGGGATTGCTTTATTAAAAGAAATCTGCCAACTGCAAATTGAAAGGGACTTCTTTATCCGCAAAATGCACATTTTGGAGCAGGTGCGTAAAAAGACCACGCAAAAAGTGAATCTATATGAAAAAGTTCAAGTTCCTGCCTTCGAAGACGCCATTCTAAAAATAAAACGCTATCTGGAAGATGAAGAAAATCTATCCAAGGCATCTCAAAAAATACTCAAATCCCGTTTTGAGCAGGAGAGTAATGTATGATAGAAAAGATGCGTAAATATACCTTTGTTCTCTATCATCAAGATTACGAGAACTTCTTGGCAGAATTACAAAAATTGGGAGTGGTGCATATTATTCGCAGTTGCGATGAAAAAACCGAATCCCAAACCAAAAACCTGGAATTGATGAAAGAATATGGTGAATGCGTTAAATTTCTGACCAAGCTTAAATCCACTGCTCCCAAACAAGCAAGCCCTTTACCAACTAAAGCGTTGTTAAATAAGATAAATGAAGCACGCGCAGAAAAAGAAAAACTGCTACATACCATTGATCAGGTTAAAAAACAAATTCGGGATTTAAGTCCTTGGGGACATTTTGATTACGATTTGGTTCGCAAGCTGAAAGAGTCAGGATTAACCATTCGTTTTCACACCTGCTTGAAAAATCATTTTAAACCAGAATGGCAGGAAAAATATCCTCTTTCGATCATAAATGAAGTAGGCGGTATTTTATATTTTGTCGTTATTACCGATGATGGAGATCCCTGTTTGGAATCGGACACTTTTTCCTTCCATCAACATACTTTGCAAGAATTTGAGAATAAGCTTGTGGAATTGGAAAATCAACAGAAAGATATTGATGATTATCTCTATTCCATAGCTCCCACCGCCATAGAAATGTTTAATGAAGAATTGAAACGCCTTAGCCGTGAATATGAATTTGAAGATGCTCTCCAGCAGGGTAAATTCGAAGCGGAAAACACAATTCGTCTATTAAGTGGTTGGATTCCCATTAGTTTGGAACAGGGTTTAAAGGACTTTCTGGATAAAAACAACATTATTTATGTTTCCGAGGAAGCCAAAGCAGAAGAAAATCCCCCCATAAAGCTAAGAAATAATTGGTTTGCTCGTCTTTTTGAGCCCATCAGCAAAATGTATATGTTACCCTATTACAATGAGTTTGATTTAACTCCTTTTTTTGCTCCTTTTTTTGCTTTGTTTTTCGGATTTTGCAATGCCGACATTGGCTATGGCATAGCTATTATCATTTTGGCTGTCATCTTAAAATGGAAGATGAAAAACAAAGGTATGAAAGACATTATGACTCTGTTAATCATCTTTGGAACTGCTTCCATAATAATGGGTTGGGTGATGGGTAGCGCTTTGGCTTATGATCTGAAAACGATTCCTGCCATAAAGGATAAGATTTTTATTAAAGATAACAATCAGATCTTTAATTACGCCTTGCTTTTAGGAGCCATTCAGATTCTTTTCGGAATTGCCATCTCAGCCATAAAAACAATACGCAACAACGGATTCAAATTCGGGCTTACTACTATTGGTACCTGGTTGTTACTGTTTGGTTTAACAGTTCTTGGGTCTTCCCTTTTAGGAACCGACATCAGTAAGGTTCAACCCTATCTTAAATATCCTATTTATCTCGGTTTGGCAATGATTTTGCTGTTTAATAGCCCGGGTAAAAACATAATCTTAAACATTCTCAATGGTTTTTGGCTGCTTTACCAAATTATTACCGGTTACTTTGGAGATATTTTATCTTACATCCGACTTTTTGCGTTAAGCGTATCCAGTGCCATTTTGGGTTTTGTGATGAATTCCATAGGCAGTCAAATTGCCCACGGAATTCCAGTTGTAGGTCCCATTATTTTTGTGCTGTTTATGCTTTTTGGCCACACTTTAAATATTGCCTTGGGAGGCCTTAGCGGTTTTGTTCATCCTTTACGACTCACTTTCGTAGAGTTTTATAAAAATGCCGCTTTTGCAGGTCCCGGGCTGGAATATAAACCCTTTGGAAAAAAGGAATAACAAGGGAGGTTAAAATGCCTGATTCCTTACACACAGTAGTCCAACCAATTGTTACCACTATGGCGAGCCAAAATTTAGCATATTTTTTGGCTTGGATCGGACTTTTCCTGATGGTAGCTCTTTCCGGAGTCGGAAGTGCCTGGGGAACTGTTATCGGTGGTCGTGCAACAGTTGGTGCAATGAAAAAAAGGGATGATATTTTTCCCAGCTGTATGATCCTTTCCGCTTTGCCAGGAACCCAGGGTCTTTATGGTTTCGGTTCATTCTTCATCCTGAAAGCTTATATTACTCCTCAAATTAATCTGCTTCAGGCCTGTGCCATTTTAGCGGCAGGTTTGATTGGAGGAACCGTGGAACTTATTTCTGCGTATCATCAATCCAGAATTGTAGCCACAGGTATTGAAAGTATTGGTTCGGGACATGATGTATTTGCCAAAACCCTTATTTTGGGTGTGTTTCCTGAGCTTTATGCCATTATTGCTTTTGCTGCCTGTTTCTTGATTGGTGGAGTAATTCCAACTTTGGCTTAAACACAAAATTGCAAAACAAAAAGGTGAGGTTTATCATTAACCTCACCTTTTTTGTATAGTTCAAATTTACAATCGTTACATTAGTTCAATCACCACGAATTTCTGCTTGCGGAAACTGCTGGCATCAAGGATAGTAAGCACATTCTGGTCTTCCATTTTTTCTACTTTATAGGAAGTGGCAGGATGCGTAGTAAGAATTGAATACCCTTTTTTAGTGATAGGGAAAGTTATTTGCTGTGTTTCTAACAGGTTCATAGAGGTAAATTGGTCAACGGGAATATTGGATTTTACCGTAGAGACCTTTCCGATTCCCAAAAGCCCACCTTTTCTATCCATAATTCCTTTTGCCATCAAGTCCTTACGAGTGCCAAAGACATAATAAATGGTATTTGCTTCAATGCTCTGCTGATTCAGTTCTTGATCTTTTTCATTTATCGTCATTTCGCGTTTTTGAATTTCTTCAGCACTAATTCTGCGTTCGGTTTCCAAGGTTTCGCTTAAGGCACCTAAACGCTGTTGCAGTTCATTCATAATCTTTTCTTTTTCGCCAATGCTTGCTTTCAGTTTATTTACAATTTCCTGAACGCCTTTCAATTGGCTTTTGGATGTGGCAAGTTGTTTTTCCAAAGCAGCAATTTTTTGTTTATCTGCTTCAATTTGGTCTCGCATGTTAGCAATGGATGAAATTATTTTGGATTTGCGTTCTTCCGGAGTAGTTCCGGGAATTTCTTTTTGGGTAAATAGCTGCCCCGAGAGGTCTTTTTCCAACGATTCCAAGCTGGACTGGATATCTCCAATCGTGGAAGTGGAGGTCTCATACAGTTTTTTTAATTCGTCATTGGTTTGGATCAGTTCTTTTGTTTTGCCGTTGGAATTTATCCAAAGGACGGCAAAAACAATTGTCAGAATAGCGAGAATTGCCACGATAATCGCTGTTGTAGCTTTCATGCTTGACTCCTATATCGTTTTATTATCTTTGGCATCTAAAAAATAAATGGTTTTTTTGTCAAGCCAAAAGGAAAAGCAGGCAAAGTGAAATATTCTTATCTTAAAGAATGGACGCAAGATATGGCGGATTATCAGTCCGGAATTGAAAACATAATTCTGTTTCCGGAGCTGTTAATGCTGCAGACAAAAGATAAAAATGCCTTATTTATTGTGCTCAGCAAACGCGATGCTTTTATGTTTCGAAAGGATAATTTTCCGATGCCTCAAGGCGGAAAACTATTTTGGCAAATCATTGTTAACAGCCAACTTACACATATATCTTTGGTTGAGAATGACCGCATTATATATCTTAAATTGCATTATAAAGATATTTATCAACAGAATAAAATCTACTATATTATTGCAGAATTGATGCCACCTCAGCCCAATGCCATTTTAGTGGATGCAGATATGAAAATTATCGATGCGGTCTATAAATATGGCTATTCTGATAATCCGCAGCGGCAAATTCTGCCCGGTCTTATCTACACACCACCCAAAACATCTTTTCAGCCCATTTTGGAAGCGGTAAAAATTCCCTTTCCGGACGGAAGTTCCACTTGTAATGATTATTTCAGCAATCTCTACTATGGTAAATTTAAACAAGAAGAAGAGGCAGAAAATCGTCATAAATTGCACTCCGCTTTACAAAAAGAACTACAAAAGACCCTAAAAAAGCAAAAAATGCTGCAAAAAGATTTGGAAAATGCCGAAAAAGCTGATTTTTGGCTTGCCTGTGCAGAAGGGCTAAAACCCAATCTCCATAATATTAAATCCGGTATGCAAAGCTTTAAGACAATCAATTACCTTGATCCTAATTTGCAGGAGATAGAAATTCCTTTGCTGCCCAATAAAAATCCGCAGGAGAATTTGCATCTTTATTTGAAAAAGTATCATAAGGCAAAAAACGGTTTGAAAATCATCCGAGAAAACTTAGCCAAAATAGACACCGAAATAGCTAAAATACAAGAACTTATCGTTAAAGCAGATAAAGGCGAACTACCAGAAACCATAATTTTAACCTCGCATCAGCGGAAAAACCTGGTTCCGGAAACTATCTTTGCCGATAAATTACTCAAATTTACGATAGCTGACGAATTTCAAATTATTGTTGGACGCCGTGCCAAAGAAAATGATTATATAACTACCAAACTGGCAAGACCTTATGACTATTGGTTTCACAGCCGCATCTATCACGGAGCGCATATTTTACTGAAATGTTTAAAAAAAACCGAGCCCAGTCCACAATTGATTGAACTTTGCTGCAATTTAGCCGCTTGGTATTCCAAAGCCAAGTTTTCTGCCAATGTTCCAGTGGATTACACTCAAATACGCTATGTGCGAAAACCACATAAAAGCCCCCCCGGCTTCGTTACTTACACGAATTTTAAAAGCGTTTATGCCAAGCCAATGAGCTTGAGAGAAATTAAGGATATCCTTTCTTGAAGAACAAATTACGCGCAATTCTTGTCAAGCAAAGCAAGTATAGCGAAAGCAGTTTAATCCTGCAATTTTTCAGCCGCGAATTTGGACATATCGGAGTTCTCGCCAAAGGCATACTGAAAAATAACGAAAAACAACAATTACTCCCTCTTTGTGAATATGAGCTTATTGCCTACGAACCGAAAGAACAAGGTTTATGGCTATTTAGCGAGGCATTTCTAATACGGGATTTTTCCGTTTATGCCAATTCTGCAACTTGGACGGCTGCGGAAACCTGTCTGGAATTAGTAAGCCAACTTATTATATCTCAAGAAGATATAGCCACAATTTATGATCTTACCATTTCCTGCCTCACATATTTGCAAAAAGTGAATAATAATGCAATTTTAATTTTTTGGCGGTTTTTAAACAGAATTACCATCCTAAGTGGCATCGGAAATCCTTTAAGTTATTGTTGTTTATGCAAAAAGCCCCTCTCCGTTCCCATCGCCTATCTCAAAACAAAAGGTGGACTGGTTTGTGAGAAATGTTTGCCAGAAATCAATCCAGATAACGCATTAATGATTCTTTCACCCCCGGCAAGAAATATCTTAACTTTATTGCCTGAAATAGCTAATCACCTGGAAGATATAAAAATAAATAGGGCAGTTGTCAACGAAATCAACACCGTTTTTGAACTCTATTGGCAGGCACATCATAAACAGGCATTGCATCTAAAAGGACTATCCGTTTTAGCTCAATTTTACAATGCTTGATTTTTTGCGGATGCGATTTCCCTTATTTGCGCTAAGATATTTACTTACAGCAAGATAGAAAAAAAGGGGTTTTAGGGAAGATAACAAGGATTTCACTGCCAGAATCCCACCTCCGAAAAAACAAAATAAAGCAGAAAAGAGCCAAACAAGATAGCGTATCCATATTAAATAATAAGAGGTTAGATATATTTATCGCCCATTTTGGCAAGCTACTACACCCTACTTTGCTAATTTATTGAAACTTGCTGCTTTGCGTTATATTCCAGTAACACTTCTCTTACACTACTCTTATCTCGTTAGAGAAGTGTTACGGAAATGTTACTGTATCGTTAATGGATGAACTAAGTGAACTGTCTGTAGCTTAACTTTACCAGAATTATTAAGTTTAGAAATTAGATAACGAACTTCCTGCTGTCTCTTATATAACATCCTCTGCACCCTTTAGTCAACTATCATTTTAAAAATTATTTTTTATCCATTTATAAGATTCCACTTTACACAAAGAATGATAGTGAAAGTTTCATTCCAAAACTGAACTTAAATTTAGCTGTCATATCTAATAAAACAAATTCGTAGATTTTGTTAAATCCCTGCTTTATGCTTTTTCACATTTACATTATATGATAATCTTTTTTTTAAAAACTGAAGTAAAAATATAATTTATAACAGCTACAAAATAGTCACGAAATATATCTTTATGTGGTAATTCAAATGTTGTCAAGGGGCCGATAATTCAATGCAATTTTGTTGTAACTCAAAACTGGTCTTTGGATTGAATGTGTAAAACGAAGGCAAGTTATAAATATATTGCCTTGGTAATAAGCTCTTCTTGGTAAAGAGAAAACCAGTTTTAAGTCACAGATCGGTCAGATTAGTGTGAAAATATTTCTTGTTGTAACTCAAAACTGGTCTTTGGGCTAACTGTGTAAAGCGAAGGCAGGCAAAAAGATATGCTGCAAGCATACAAATCTTGACCTGCCTGATGAAAAACCGGGGTTTATCCACTGGATTTGTGCTTTTTCTTCTGTAACTCAAAACTGGACTTTGGGTTTACTGTGTAAAGCGAAGGCAAGTTATATATATATATTGTCTTGGTAAAAAGCTCTTCTTGGTATGAAGAAAACCAGTTTTAAGTCACAGATCGGTCAGATTGGTGTGAAAGTGTGTCTTGCTGTAACTCAAAACTGGTCTTTGGGCTGACAGTGTAAAGAGAGGGCAGGCAAAAAGATATGCTGCAAGCATACAAATCTTGACCATCCCAATGAAAACCAGTTTTAAGTCACAGAAGACATTCCTCTCGACCCCTCGACTTTTTGACCTCTCGACTTCTCGACTTCTCGACCTCTCGACTTTTTGACCTCTCGACTTTTTGACCTCTCGACTTCTCGACTCCTCGACCTTTTATTCTTTCCCAATTGCTTTTAACAGCCGTTCTGCTTCTTCAGCCGTAATTTTCCCGGCTTCCAACATTTCCAGTATTTTTATTCTGCTGCGGCCAGTAACATCTTCTTTTTCTTTTTTCTTGTGTTCTCCTCCCAGATAAGGTTTAATTTGAGGTGAATCCAGAATTTTCTTAATATAGGCAGATACAGATTCGGTGTGAAAATGATGTTTTTTGAAGTCATCCACGCTTTCTTTGATATTTTTAATGCCTTCTTTTAGTCCGTCTTGAATCTGAGCTCCGATTTCTTCCACATTTTTAATCACTTTGTCGTTTGTCTCGCGAAAATCAAAGTTAGTTACCAAATCTTTTAATCTGCTGGTGGCGGAATTTACTTTATCTTTTATTTTTTCTTCTTTGATGGAGCTCGCAAGGCGATTAACATAGGTAACAATTATATTAACCATTTCCACTGTTTTCTGTTTTTCTTCCTCGGTATGGACTTTTTGCATAGAAATTCTAAGCTGTTCCAATTTGCGCATTATGAAGTCCAAATCCAGGCGATTTTCGGAATTGATTTTGATAGTTCCATTATCGGAACTTGCCTTTATGATAGTGGTTCCTTCTCCGTTAATAATAGTATAAGTATCATCATCAGCGGATATTGGCAAATCAAAAGTAGTTTTGATTCTGCCCCATTGTGTATTTGCTTCCAAAGTGAAATCCAAATCATTAGGTAAAACAAGAACGATTGGTCCATTTTCGGTTTTTAATTGAAAATTGCCGTTTTCCACTGGCGCAGTCACAAAATATAGAGGTCCGTTTTCGGAATACAAATTCACTTCCGGAAAGGCAGACAAATGCACTTTTAAAGGACCGTTTTCATTTTCCAGATGCAGGGACTGGCCACTAATTTTGGCAGCGGACAGGGGACCGTTTTCTAACTTGGCAAAAATATTTCCCTCACAATTTAACAGGCGAATCATCCCGTTTTCATTCTCTAAGTGCATATCACCTTTACAGTTTTGCAAATAGATAGGACCATTTTCATTTAGCACTTTAATGCTGTTTACCAGGTTATCCAGATTCGTAGAATAGTTATCTGTTTTAATGCTCAGATAAACACCTTCCGGTAGGTTGACAGTAAAAACCGCTTCTTTAAAATCATCCGCATCAATTTCAGCCAAGGTTATAAATAACTTCCCATCCTGATAATCGAATTGAATGTAATCCTCTCCTTGAAAATCATCCTGAGAGTGGTTAAAAACGATGCTCCCTTCCAGGCAAACCTCTTTCTCTGCGCTATTGCGTAAATACAATTTGGCTGAGTGATTATCGATAATTACTTTGTTCAAGGGTTCAAAAACCCATTTTTTCTCCAGATTGATTTTGTTCATTTTTCTCTCCTTTGTTTAATCACATTTATGGCTTCTTCCACATTGATGAAACCCTCTTCCAAATCGGATAAAACATCAATGACCGAATCGGTTTGCGGTTTCTTTTTAGTGATGACGCCGATTATTTCTGCCAGACGATTTTTTACTGTGGGATAGGAAATTCCCAGCTTGTCCTGCAGTTCTTTCAAGTTGCCTTGAACCAATACAAATAAACGAATAAATTCTAATTGACTCGCATTCAAATCTGCCAGCCAGTTGGTTTGGAAATCACCTTTAAAACTAACTTCACAATGAGGACAGTATAATTCCCTTACTTTCAATTCACTTTTACAGATGGGACAGTTTGTTAAATTCATCCTCTTCTCCTTCAATATTCTTAAGGACAATATAAACTATCTTGATATAATGTCAAGGGAAAAATTAAATATCTTAAGTTTAACTGTAGATAACGGCTCAAAAGATTAATGACGCTTGCGGAGCTACAGCGAGCTCCGACTACACATTTTGCGGAGCTACGGCGAGTTCCAACTACACATTTTGCGGAGCTACAGCGAGCTCCGGCTACACATATTTTCTCCTGAAATAAAAGTCGGTCTTTTAGAGACAACCGATAATTGTGAATTGACAAAATATTGGTTGATAATAAATGGAATTTAAGAATTATTTGGTTGGGAGCAAATTTGGACAATTTACTGAAAATAGTAGTGCTGACACTGATTCTGCTTATAATGATGCAACCCCTGTCAGGAAATACAGCTGCCGATAAAACAGTTGCTTGGTTAAAAGCACAAGGTGTTGCCCCTGAACTAATTGTGGTGATAATTTCGATGATACCTGTAATTGAATTGCGGGGAAGCATTCCCATAGCGATTCTTTTGTTTAATATCCATTGGTTGGAAGCGGCAATTTTATCCATAATCGGCAATATGATTCCTATCCCTTTTATTTTGTTATTGATCAATTGGTTTTTTGCCCTCATCAGCAAAGTGAAAATAGGCCGTAAAATTACGGAATGGCTTTTCATTAGAACAAAACGCAAGGGCAAATCCATTGAGAAATATGAAGCAATCGGTTTAGCCATTTTTGTGGGTATTCCACTTCCTGGAACCGGTGGTTGGACAGGTGCTTTAGCTGCTAATATATTTGGCATAAAGTTTTGGCGAGCAATGCTTTGTATCTTTTTGGGAGTAGTTTTGGCTGCCATCATCGTAACAATTTTATCACTAATGGGAACATTGGTCGTATGACGAAAAAAGCAAGTTATAAGATTTTTTGGTTGGTAGGTGAAAGTTCTGCCGATCTTCATTCCGAATTAGTTATGAAGGCATTGAACGATAAATTCGGAAATTTAACTCATATCGGTATTGGGGGACCCAGGATGCAAAGACAGGGTTTGAAACCGCTCTTTCCTTTTGAACGATTTGCCGTTATGGGTTTTGTGGAAGTGGTGAAACATCTGTTATTTTTCCTGAAAGTTGAATACAAGATAAGTAAACTGTTTTCCAATGAAAAAATAGACCTTGCTATTCTGGTTGATTACCCCGGTTTGAATTTACGCATAGCTAAAATGGCGGATGAAATGAGAATACCTGTTCTCTATTTCATTTGCCCTCAATTTTGGGCTTGGAAACATAATAGGGTATATCAATTGAAGGACTCTGTTCGCTATGTTGCCTGTATTCTTCCTTTTGAAGAGGAAATGTTGACAATTCACGATATTAATTGCAGTTATGTAGGACACCCGATAGCTGAGGAAATAAAATTTGAGCTCGATCGAGATTCCTTTGCCCGTTTTTTTGATCTGGATGTCAATAAAAAATGGATCGGCTTTTTTCCGGGGAGCAGAAATAATGAAATTTCCAAGATGCTACCCATTTTTTTAAAAGCAAGCAAAAATTGGAATGAAAATGAATACGAATTGCTGTTTTCCAAATCCAGAAGTGTAAACCATCAGCTCTATATGAGTTATCTGGAAGATAATAAACAGATCAAACTGGTTGATGGCTATAACTATGATATGATGAAATATTGCGAATTGCTTGTCTGCACTTCCGGAACTGTCACTTTGGAAGCCGCTTATATTGGAACACCTCTAATAATCTGCTATAAAGCAAATTTATTTTCCTATCTGATAGGACGCTTCTTTGTTAAAATTAAGCGGATTGGCTTACCCAACATTGTGCTGGACGAAGATGTTCTCCCTGAATTGATCCAAGCTAAAATGACAGCTGAAAATATTTATCAAACTGGAAACCAGATTCTGAACGATCCTGAGTATAGTTTGCAAATTCGTAAACAACTTTTCAAACTGAAGGCGATGTTGAGCGATAAACATCCTTCGGTGGAAATGCCAAAACTCGTTCAGCATCTTTTTGATACTTATGGCTAAAATATTCTTTTATCTGGAAAAGAAACTGGGGGCATCCTTACTGTTGTTGTTGCGTAAGACCCTAAAATTCCAAGTGATAAACGAAGAGGCATCCAATAATATTCGCTGCATATATATGTTTTGGCATAGAAATTTGCTGCTAATGACTTTGCAACGCATTCATCATGGGGCAGCCGTTATGGTTTCTTCTTCCAAAGATGGAGAATTGATTGCCGGTCCCTTATCTGAACTGGGTTACATCCCTATTCGCGGTTCCAGTTCCCAAAAAGGCGCTTGGGCAATGCGAGAGATGATAAATATATCTCAAAAAATCTCGCTGGCAATAACTCCTGATGGACCTAAAGGACCCTGCTATACTATTCATTCAGGTATTTTTCAAATTGCCTATTTGGCAAAAATTCCGATCGTTGCAGTTGCCGTTAATGCTGATAAAGAATGGCTTTTCCATTCTTGGGACAGATTTCGCTTCCCCAAACCCTTCACCAAATTAACGATGATTTATTCCGATCCCATTTATGTGAATAGTAAAGAAGATTTCTCTGATGTGGAAAAAGCGATTCGCCAATTCTTGGAGGATAAAGAAAAGGAATTTCATTTGTAGCCGGAGCTTACCAATGCTCAGCATTTGTTTTTTGTGGAGAATTGGCATCCTCCGGCTACATTATTTTTTAATTATTTGATTATTAAGACCTTATTAGTTCCGCTTTCTTTCCCTTGATTCCACTGCATAAAATAAATTCCATCCGCTAATTTTCTGCCCATAAAATCTGTAGCATCCCAATTAATCTCATTTTTAACTTCAGGATTAACCGTTAACTTCTTTACCAATTGCCCTTTCAGGTTATAGATATTGATTTTTACGGCTTCTTTAGCGAGTCCGGTAAATTTTATGTGCGCAACTTCTTGGAAAGGATTAGGATAAATTTCCAGGCGGGGTTGGACAGGAGAAATAACTTCATCCTCATTAGCCAAATAGGCAGATAGAATAACATTGGCACTTCCAACTGTGGCAATGGCTATGTCGTTAAAGTAAAAATCGCTGGTAGTAATACGAGTTAAAGATATGCTGCTACTATTTCCTATAGCACAAAATTGAAGCTTCAACAAACAACCGCTTCCGTATAGTGCACTTTCGGAATCACAAGAAATAAGTAATGTACCTAAAGTGGAATTGTCAACATTCACTACGCTTCCATCGCTAATGGTTCCTTCCGTTAAAAAACCCGTATATTCAATCTTGGTGGGATCATAACTGCAACTCATTTGATAATGCGTAATATTCCAAGAAGGAAGCAAGTAAGTTGTATTTATTTGAGTGGTTCCAATCGTGTTATAATTTAAGTGCATTATATTGGATAAAGTGATTTGACTATCGGCTATATTTTCTACAGGGGCTCCTATAGTTATCATAGCAAAACTTACATTGCCTACGGTAGTAGTATTATAATGCATACCTAAAATATCAAATAGAAAATCACCTGCATCCCTGGCAACAAAATTCAATTTTACTAAAGTGCCACCGCCTTTTAGGGTGGAGGCATTATCCCAATTTATAGTTAAGACCCCAGGTGATTCTTCTTCAATAATGATGGTCCCTTGTTGAGAAAGAGTTCCATCTAAAGTGTAACCAGTATATTCCACATTGGCATTATCATAATAAAGCATCATATCATAATGATTCACATTCCAATTTCCCAAAATGGGCTTGGTCTTTACACTAAGGGAAAAATTATCTCCAGCAGAAGAATCATCAGCATAAAGACGAACCGGAATGCTATTTATACTATAATTCTCCGGAATAATATTGATTATGGCTCCCTGACCGGAAGTAAATCCTGAAATATTAGAAGTATAAAAATAACCGTTTCCAGAGCCACTCCAGCCAAAGTTGAAATGAAAATGAGTATCTGTATCATAGCCGTCCAAAACGAAGGCATGACCTCCTTCATTACTATAACCGCTATAATAAACTGGCGTGCCATTATCTATTTGAGCCGTCATCAAATTATTCCAATTGGTATTGGTATAAGCATCCTTACTTACAAATTGAGCATTTGGATAGCGAAAATGATCCACAAATGCAACAGCCGCATCGGTACTTTGAGCTCCTGAGCCATCTACCGCATAACCCATATGAACAGCCACTCCGCAATGATACAATAAAGTTGCCACAGGTAAATATACAGGACCCACTGCATCAGGCATTTGATCCCAAAGATAAGTGGTTGTTTCAAAACTGGCATTTTGATAACCATAACCAGGACAATAGTAAGATTCGTTGCCAACTCCGGAAATTGGATGATCCCAATATTTCATTACCATCCCCATTGCAGTGGCCACACAACCGGCATAAACATGGCCTCCGGGTCCTTGTGCGTCTGCAGGACAAAGTGCATTATAGGGCCAGTTTTGATTCCACATAACAGTTAGTAAAGGTTCCACTGAACGCTCATTTCTGTTTGGGCCAGCGTAGGAATTATTGCTTAGGCACTGCCAAAGTTCAACATTCTCCGGATTAACAGTTTTAGCTTCTCTAACTTGGCATATTTGAGCTGCATAGTTATCCAGCCAATAATAAAAAGCAGGAGGCAAATCATTTACCATAGTAACGCCTTCATTTGAATAAGCCAAAATGGGATAAAAATTATCCTCTGCCGAAACAACGGCAAAATTGCCATCGCTATATTGGATATAATAGAGAACTGGATCCTCATTCTGTAAATATATATTTGGCAGAGAAGCAAGTTTCCCTGCGCTACTATAAGTATAAATTTGATTGTCATCAGTATTGACGGATTTGGCTAATCCCGTTTCCTGAAGATAATTTTTGGCAGCCAGCAAAGCAATTTCCGGCTGAACCACAGCAGCCCTTATACCAAAGCAAAACAGGTAAAAAACCGCAATGATAACCATTAGTTTTGGTTGATAGTTACTCATCAATTTCATATATCCTCCTGGACTTCTATTCAATAATATAATGCATACAAGATTTATTCCAAATTTGTTATTTATCTGCGGTTTTTGCACCCCTGAAAACTATTTTTGCTTTTGTCTTGCCATAAAAGCTTTGTGGCTTCGTTTAGACAAATATTTATCCTGAGCAGTTTGGAAATGGAAAAAACATCTTCCTTGGCTAATTTCGGAAACCACTTATTATATAAGAGGATTTAATTTATAAAGGGAGTGAAAAGATGAATAAGAAATTTTGCGAAAAGCTCTCCAGTTTTAAGATTGAGGGCACGGCAGAAGATATAGTTTTGCGTTTTTTGGAGCATTTAAAATATGACCTCGGTAAAGATCAATATTCTGCCTCTCCCTATGATTGCTATGTCAGTTTTGCGTCCGCTATAAAAGATATTTTGCTGGATCGCTGGCTGATAACTCAGCCCCAGGAATATGCTTTACAGCGGAAGAGGGTATATTATTTATCCTTGGAGTATTTAATAGGCCGGTCTTTAAATAACGCCATTCTCAATCTGGATATACAACAACAAAGTATCAAAGCCCTTTCGGACATTGGTTTTGATTTATCTATGCTAAGTAATTTGGAATGGGACGCCGGTTTAGGAAACGGAGGATTAGGTCGTTTAGCTGCCTGTTTTTTGGATTCTCTGGCTTCTTTAAAAATACCGGCTTATGGTTACGGGATTCGTTATGAGTATGGTATTTTCTTTCAACACATTATCAATGGCGAGCAAGTTGAAACACCTGATAACTGGTTAAGATATGGTTCCGTTTGGGAAATTCCTCGCCCGGCGCGCATTTTTCCTGTCAATTTTGGTGGCATTGTAAAAGAAATCAGCAATGAAGATGGTTCCAAAAAACAACATTGGATACCCAATGAGACGGTTATGGCTATGGCTTATGACTATTTGATTCCAGGTTATCAAAATAACTATATCAATACCTTGCGTTTATGGAGTGCGAAAAGCAGCCGAGAATTTAATTTAAGTTATTTTAATGAAGGGGATTATGTGCAAGCGGTTGCCGATAAAAATCACGGCGAAATAATCTCCAAAGTCCTGTATCCGAATGATAACAAAATGCAGGGCAAAGAATTGCGTTTGAAACAAGAGTATTTCTTCGTTTGTGCCACTTTACAGGATATTTTGCGCCGCTTTTTTAAAAAAGAGAAGGACTTGCGTAAACTTCCCGAAAAAGTCACTCTTCAGTTAAATGACACTCATCCTGTTATTTCTGTAGCAGAGCTGATGCGTATTTTAGTAGATGAGAGAAATTTGCCTTGGGATGTCGCCTGGGATATTACTAATAAATGTCTTGCTTATACCAACCACACAATTTTGCCTGAGGCATTGGAGAAATGGACAGTGCAATTGTTTGAGAAAGTTCTTCCGCGGCATTTGCAGATTATTTATGAAATCAATCACCGCTTTCTTTCCGCATTAAAAATTAATGGTAATGTAGATGATGATTTTATCCGTCGGGTTTCGTTGATCGAAGAAGAACCAGTAAAAAGTGTACGCATGGCAAATTTGGCTATCGTCGGAACGCATAGCATCAATGGAGTTTCAGCATTGCATACGGATATTTTAAAGCATCTGGTTTTTAAGGATTTTTATGCCTTAATGCCTGAAAAATTCAACAATAAGACCAATGGCATCACTCCTCGGCGATGGTTAATGTTATGTAATCCTCACTTGAGTAAATTAATTACCAAGGCGATAGGAAATGCCTGGCAAACAGATCTGAAACAACTTTCTGAACTGAATAAATATAAAAATGACAGTGCTTTCTTGGAAGATTTGGCAGATGTAAAACATCAGAACAAAATGGATTTTTGTAATTATTATGAGGAAGTTCATAACCGGCAATTGAATCCTGAGGCAATTTTTGATTTTCAGGCAAAGCGGATTCACGAATATAAGCGTCAGCTACTTAATGCATTGGGAATTATACACTTAATCAATCAAATTCGAGATGGTAAAACTCCTACTCCGCAAAGTTTCTTTTTTGCCGGTAAAGCAGCTCCGGGCTATTATATTGCCAAATTGATCATTCGTTTTATTTGTGCTTTGGGTGACTACATAGAAAAGGATAAAGAACTTTCCCGCTATCTATCCGTTACCTTTTTACCCAATTACCGGGTAACTTTAGCTGAGAGAATTATTCCTGCAGCAGAAATATCGCGTCAAATTTCCCTTGCAGGGACAGAGGCATCCGGAACCGGAAATATGAAATTTGCTTTAAATGGAGCACTTACCATCGGAACTTTGGATGGAGCGAACATAGAAATTAGAGACGCGGTGGGAGAGGAGAATTTTTTCCTTTTTGGAATGACGGCTGCGGAAGTTCAATATTTAATGGAAAGTGGCTATCATCCTTATGAAATTATGCGTCATAATGAAGATATAAAGCGGATTTTTGATTTTATTGAGTCCGAAGCGCTGAATCCTTTAAGTCCCGGTTTGTTTACTCCTTTGCTTGATTTGCTTTTATATCAGGGAGATAGATATTGCCTGATTGCCGATTTACCGGATTTTTTAAGGGTCAATCAAGAAGCGACGAATACCTATCAAGATAAGCAAAAATGGAATCGGATGTCTTTAGCCAATATTGCCAATATGGGTATATTTTCTTCGGATGAAACCATTAAGAGCTACGCCAAAGATATCTGGGGGATAGTAAATTAACCAAAAATAATTCCTATCACGGCAGCTCCGATTAGCAGATAAAAAGGATTTAGTTTAAATTTCCAACTTACCAGAAAAGAACCAACAAAAACCAGAACAGAAAAAAGATCTCTAAAAGCATCACCTACCACCATAATCAAGGCAGCGGCAATTAAACCCAGAGAAAGCAAACGCAGTTTCTGGAAAATATTTTTGAACCAGGGCTGTTTTTTCAATTTTATATAAGTTATCGTTACTAAAGTCATTATAATCAAAGAAGGGAAAATAACTCCCAAAGTGCTGATCGCGGCACCCCAAAATCCCCCTTTTTGATAACCGATGAAAGTGGCAGCATTTATCGCTATCGGACCCGGTGTCATTTGTGAAATTGCCACTACATCCATAAATTGGGAAGAACTAAGCCAGGCATTTTTTAAGACCACTTCCTGACGAATCATCGCTAAAATCGCATAACCACCGCCAAAACTGAAGAGCCCGATTTTGAAAAAAGTCCAGAATAAGTTAAGATAAATCATACTTTTTGTTTTTTGATTCCTTGGTAAACGGCAAAGGCAATTGTTATCACTATTAGGTAAATAGGACTTACACTGAAAAAACCAACCAAAATAGCAATGGCTAAAGGAAACCAAACATTGGCAAGTTTCAAACCTGCCTGGCGACTCATTTGCAAAAGCGGAACTGCTATTAAAGCCACAACAGCGGCTCTAAGCGAATGAAATGCTTTACGCACAATAGTTATTTCGGAAAATTGTTGAAAAAGCAGAGCAATTAACAAAATGGAAATAAAAGAAGGCAGAATTGTTCCTAAAACGGCAATTGCCATACCTTTACCTCTATGAATATGGTAACCGATATAGATACTTAAGTTTATCGCAATCGGGCCCGGGCAACTTTGCGCCGCAGCTAAGCCATCTAAAAATTCTTCCTCGCTCAACCATTGATTTTTTTGACACACCTCTCTTTTGATTAGAGGAATCATTGCATAGGCGCCTCCAATGGTAAAAGCACCAATTTTAAAGAAAGTTAGAAATAGTTTTAAGAGCACGCTTATTGATTGTTTATATATTGTTTAATTAAGGAAAGCAGTTCTTCAACCAAATTGTCTTCTGGAACTTTTTTCACAATCTCCCCTTTGGCAAACAGCAAACCTTCGTTGATACCTCCGGCTATGCCAAAATCGGCTTCTTTTGCTTCTCCGGGACCATTTACGGCACAGCCCATCACTGCTATTGACAATGGGTAATTTTTATAAGGTTCCAACGCTTTTTCCACTTTTTCCGTAAGGTGGATCAAATCTATGCGAGTGCGTCCACAGGTAGGACAGGAGATAATATTCAAACCCTTTCTTAAGCCCAAGTCCTTTAAAATTTCTTGGGCAACTATCACTTCTTGAACGGGATCGGCAGTTAAAGAGACCCTGATTGTATCGCCAATTCCTTCTTCCAGTAATATACCCAAAGCAATAGAGCTTTTTATGGAGCCCTTTAAAATTGTCCCCGCTTCAGTAACACCCAGATGAAGAGGATAATTACAGGCCTTGCTTAACTCTCTGTAACTTTCTATCATTAAAGGAATTGAAGATGCCTTAGCGGATATTTTAATTTCATAAAATCCCAAGTCCTCCAATATTTTTATATGCCTTAATGCCGCTTCCACCATTGCTTTAGAGCTAACTCCATATTTTTGAAGCAAGTCCTTTGGCAAAGAACCACTATTTACCCCAATTCTTATGGGAATATTTCTTTCTTTGGCAGCGGCAACTAATCTTTGCACCCCCTCTATGTTTCCAATATTTCCAGGGTTTATACGCAATCCATCAATTCCATTTTCTATGGCGGCAAGCGCTAAACGATAGTCATAATGAATGTCTGCCACCAAAGGTGCCTTAGCTATTTTTTTCAGCTCCAAAATTGCATTGGCATCACTTAAATCCATCACAGAACAACGAATTATGTCGCATCCAGCGGAAACCAGTTCTTGAATTTGTTTAGTTGCTTCCGCTAAATTAGAGGTCTTTACGGATAGCATCGATTGGATACTAATTGGGGCTCCGCCACCAATGGGGATGTTACCTAACATTATACGCCGTGTTGAGTTACGCTTTTTCTTATTCATATCCCAAAATTCTCATCAAGGGTTAAATCGTCAATCTATTTTAATGCGAGAATTACTTTTTTCAAATGAAAGTAGAAGTTACCTACAAATATAGCTTAACTTACTAATATTTAAATATTTTATCCATATCTTTTGTCTGAAACGCCCAATGTTACATAAGTAGTTGCAACATAGTTGATTATCTTATGACTACCTAACACTTGCGTAACACTGCTCTAATGCCGTTAGAGAATTGTTACGGAATTGTTACTTGGTCATCAGAGAATGTTGATAGTTACAAAGCCGCTAACGATAGGAAATAAATGATGCAGCAGAGATAAGTAGGCGTCTCATTTCTTTCTTTAAGACCCAATTTGGTAAAGTCCTATTTTTGCTCTAAGTCCCTTCTGAAATTCGCCCATAATGAATAAGGTAACTCTTTGCACAAGTGGTTGTTGCGTCATTATTTGGGCTTGCTAATAAGGGCTTATTTATTTCGCAATCGGATTATTTAGAATTACTATCTTTACCAGTTATAGTTTTTGCTTGGAATGTCCAGAAACCTTTATCCATAAAATAATTTCGGCAGTTTAACATTGATTCCTTATCTGCAAAAATGCCAAAACAGGTTGATCCGCTGCCACTGAGCATTGCAACTTTCGGTTGAAACTTTTCCAGCGTGTTAATTACTTCATCCACAACCGGATATGCTTTTCTGACACCTGCTTCTAGACGATTAAAACAGGAATTATAAATATTATTTAGCTCAAAATGGTGTTGTTCTTGTAACGAAGGAAGAGTAGCAAGTTTATATGCTTCTGAACTTGAGATTGGTATGCCTGGGTTTACTAAAAGTATGTTATTCAATAAAATGTCCGGCATTTTGGTAATCTTCTCTCCCCTATTCTCTCCTTTAGCCGTTCCTCCTGTAAGAAAAAAATTGATATCACTACCAAATTTAGCTGCGATTTGATGCAATTCAGTTTGCGATAAATTCAGCTGCCAGAGTTCATTTAAAGCACATAAACAATTGGCTGCATTGCTACTGCCCCCTCCTAATCCAGCGGCAATTGGAATATGCTTTTCCAGCTTAATTACAATTCCCTTGGAAATACTATAAACATTTTGTAAATAAACCGCCACTTTATAAACAAGATTATTTTCATTAGCCAGTTCCTTATTGCTACATAAAATGGTAACTTCCTGCGATTCAGTGACTTCATAGCTCAGATAATCAAACAGGTCAATACTGCAAAAAACAGTATTGACCTGATGATAGTTATCGGGGAGCTTGCCTATTAGCTCAAGAAACAGATTTATTTTTGCGCAAGAAGCGGCTAACATTCTTCTTTTGTTTTTGCGGAACCTCGTCACCATAGTAATAATAGTAATAGTAGTAATAGTAGTAATAATTCTGTTTGCTATAATACTTTTGGACATAGATGCCGTTGACGATGATACCGTCTATTCTGCCTTCCACATTTTCCATCAGTTCTTTGGTCCGTCTGATTATACCCTTGTCAGTAAATCCACAGCGGACAACAAGATAGGTCATATCCACTTTCTTGGTTAAAATAAGAGCATCCGTAACGGCAATTAATGGCGGAGAATCAAAGAGGATGAAGTCATAACGCATTTTTAATTCTGCAATCAATGTATCTGTTCTGGCGGAAGCAATTAATTCAGAAGGATTGGGAGGTATAAATCCACTGGTGATTACATCCAGATTGGCAATGCCTGAGGGTTTAATAACTTGTTCAATACTAACATCCGGATCAATCAGAAAATCACTGCTGCCGTTTTCTTTTTCCAAATCAAATTTAGTGTGAATGGTAGGCCTACGCAAGTCCATATCAATTAAAATGACCTTACTGTTCATCTGTGCTAATGTAATGGCAAGATTGGATATGGAAGTTGATTTACCTTCTTTGGGACCGGAAGAAGTGACTAACATCGAAACACTACCTTCCCCTTTTTTAGCTAAGATATTGGTCCTCAAAGTTCTATATGCTTCTGCGATGGGAGATTTGGGGGCATAATGCGAAACAAGTTGCATCATCACATAATGCATTGAACGAGTTAACTGTTCACGATTTTCTCCAGTGGCAGAATTAATCATATCGTTAAATTCCTGAAGTTTGGATTCCGTTTCGCGAATAACAGGAATTGTTCCAGCAATGGGTAAGCGGACAAAATTCTCCATATCTTCCAGAGTGCGTAACTTAGTATCCAGAGAATGAACTAAAAAGGCAGACCCAATGCCTAAACCCAAGCCCAGAATCAAACCTACCAAAATATTCATAGAAACGCGCGGTTTGATGGGAACGGTAGGAAGTTCGGCATAATCGATGATCCGAATATTTCCGATTTTTGCTTGCTCGGCAATTTTGGCATCTTCATATTTTTCCATCATCATACCATGGATTTTTTCATCCAGTAATAGATTACGCGTTAATCTTGCCAGTTCCAGTTCAGTATTGGGAATGGCAATTAGGCGTTGATTATACATTTCTTTGGTTTGTTCCAAACCGGAAACTTTGGCTCTGGCCATTTCCAAATCTACATTCGCTTGAATAATTTTGGCTAAGAGGTCATTACGCGTCTTGAGAGGATCATTATTGATAGATAAATTTACCAGCTTGCGGATTTCTCTGTTCAATGTTTCTTTGGCATTTTCTATTTCGCGGTAAAGGAGCTGAATTTGAGGATGATCAAGCGGATATTCATTCTTAGTGATTAATTTAGTTATGAGCGATTGTGTCTCAACAATTTGTTTACGCAGTTCATCAATATAGGGTGTTTTTAAAATATTATCCACATTTACCAGTAAAGAGTCCTGTTCACTTAATTGACGATTCAACATATCAAGGGTTTTTGCTTTTACCGCTTGATCGGTTAAGGCGGATTCATATTCTGCTTCAACATCGGCTGCCTTTTCAATCAATTTTTTGGTTTCTTCGGTTAGTTCAGTTAGACGATTCAGATTCTTGAACTCTCTTAAATCGTTTTCCGAGCTCTGTAACCGACGCGAAATAGCATCCAGCTGAGTTTCCAAAAATTCACGAATGGTGGTATATTCCAACCGGGCATATTGAGTATTTTGTTGCTGAATTGCTTCCGCTATGGAATTAACGGCTGCCATTGCTTCTGTGGGATTGGTGGATTCATAACTTATGGTTAAAACATCCGTTTCTCGCTTGGATTCTACTTTCATCTTATCCAAATTGGCAACAGGATCAGGTTCTTTACTAGCAGGGAAAGTATCCCAATCCGGATATTTTTTCATAATTTCCCAGGCAAGTTTCATAATGGGCTTACTTCGAATAAGTTCAATTTGATTATTTAAGGTATTTTTACCCAAACCACCAGCTGCCATAAACATCAAATCGGATTGTTTATTGGCATCTTCCAGTAAAATTCTGGAAGTAGCAGAATAAACTTTGGGTAAACGCGCCGTATAAAAAACCGTGGCGACTATCACTAAGAAAAATACCAGAATTACCAAATAACGATATTGAAGAATTATTCTAAAATAATCGGATAGCTTTATTTCTTCCTGAATGGGAGCTTGAGTGTTTTCATTTTCCAGCATTGAATCCCCCTCCTAAAATCCAGTTATTATGCTATACATACTTAGAGCTACAGTTAAATCGGAGAGGAAACTTGCCACTTTGGAAACGGCATAGAAGATTGTTCCTGAGACAATTATAGTGTCCCCCGGTTTTAATTGAGGAATTAAAGCAGGGTCGCCAGTTTCTAAATATTTTTTAAAATTTACCCAGATCACTTTATCACCTTCGGAAGAAGGACGAACAACTCTTATATTAGTGAGCTTGGCATCTTCTCTCGGACCGCCTGCTAAAGAAAGTAAAGTTAAAAAATCAGTGTCATCAGGAACAGTATATAACCCCGGTTTATATACCTGACCCAGAATATAATTATTCATCTTCAGCTTTTCCACTCCGCTGCGAATACCTTCATAAGAGTAGGCAGAAATGTTGGATGAGGGGGTAAAGTTAATTGTTTGCTGGCTGCACAAAAGAATAGCAAAACCGGCAAGCAGAAGCACTAACAGTGTTTTCTTCACATTATCCTCTTATTTATTTTGTGTTAAAATCTTTTTTTGGCTGTTCAAGTCAAGTTATTTCTATGCTATTTAGAATTATATTAAGGCAACATACTCAATTATATTGAATTACGAAAGTTCGCTCTTCCGATTCTGAACCCATACTCAAATTATGTTCAGCATCATAATCAAAGGCATCCACTCGCCAACGAAAAACCTGGCCATTTACCGGAGCAGGAGTCATAATTGGAAATGGAACCTGGGGAGGTGGAGGATTTTCTACATTTGGCGTATAAGAATAATTTATATGATATACTAATTCTCCCGTTTGCTCATCCCAAATCAACACTCTGAATTCAGTTGTCTGACTATCTCCAATCGTCCAGTATAATTTTAAATTATTAGGACTTACAGACGCTCCTTCTGCTGGAAAACTGAGAGAGCTTTTAGCTAAAATGGCATAAGAAACGGTATCGGACACACTAAAATTACCACTGGCATCGTAAAGTTCAATATAATAATAATACCACTCCCTTTCAACTAAATAACTTTGATCAAGATAATAGTCCTCTGCAGCAGGGACAGTATCGATTAACTGAGGTTCAGGATTTTGTTCCGTAAAACGATATACTTTTAAGTGACTTAAATCGTTATCTATAAATCTTTTCCAGGGAATTTTTATCCAGTTTCCATCCGGTACGGTATCTATACCATTATTATCATCATTTAAGATTACTTCTACATCGTCTATTGTAATGGGATCATCTCCCGTATCTCCCAAATGTTCTAATAAATTAGGAGCTGCGGGAGGAATTTTATCCTTTTCAGGAGAATCGTTTCCCGAGCAGGAAAATAGCAAGATTATCATTAACAGTGCAGGTAAGAAATATATCCTTTTCATTTTATTCCTCCCTAAAATCTAACTCGTAAACCCAAACGATTGCTAATACCTATTGGATTGGTGATCAATGCATAATCGAGCAAAACTCCATAAAGTTTGATAGTTGCTCCCGCACTGAAATTAGTGTCATAATAACCCAGGCGCAAATTACCTTTTTTATCGTATTCCCAGTCCAAGCCAAAATGGCTTGTCCCTCCATACACATAATCATAATCGTAAGCCATAGTAAGAACCGACTTCAGATTGGGCAAAGGTTGTTCAATGGCTACTCCCGTTTTTGTATTGAATAAAACTTCATCTCTTAGCTTACTGGGAGTATCCCAAGTGATATTTGTCCCTCCGATATCTTGAAAATTGATGCCAAAATCCAAATTACCCAGGTCTTCCCAATCAAAAATGACAGCCAGGTCTGTTTTTGCTTTAAAACCAATATCTATGCCAGTTCCAGTTCCAGTTCTATCCCAAATTGACCTTTTAATAAGTTTAACAGTGCCTCCAAAACCAAAATCAAAAGGAACCGCAAAAAACATCCAGCCCATATTGGCATCATAATGCATCCTTTTGGAAAAAGCAAATTGATATAGATCATCGTAGCTGGAAAATTGGCTGTCCGGAACTCCGGGCAAATGATATATGCTATTATTAATTCGTTGATCCACATTGGTTCCGTTCAAATAGCGTTCATCAAAATGAGGGATGTCACTAACCGTTAAGCGAGTAACATTTAAACAGATAGTTACATCATTGGGCAAGGGTTGAGCATAAGTTACATAGTCATAAGAAGCAAGATTATTATACAGAAAACAGTGCATAGCAGACACCTCGGAATCGGTAATAAAACCTAAACCAGCTGGATTCCAATATATGGCAGAACCATCATCTGCTATTGAACTAAAGGCACCCCCCATACCTAAGGGACGCACTCCGGAACCTATCATCATAAAGTCACCTGCATAACGACCTGCCAAAAGTGGTGTGGAGAGAATCATTGTAAGAGCGAAGAGGATAAATATCTTTTTCATCTTGTTCTCCTAATTCAGAATAGCCATTTTTTGGGTTTTTTCTATGGTTTTGCTGCCTTTTTTGGCTATAATCCGATAAAAATAAACCCCGTTAGCCAAAGTGTAACCGCCATCATCTTTACAATCCCAACCATACACTGTGCGCGGATATTCATGATAACCAACCCCAACCGGCAAATTTTTGAAGGTCTTTACTAAACGGCCGCTAATAGTATAGACCTTAATAGTAACTTCATCAGCTCCATCGGTCAATACATAAGTGAAACGCGTGCGCCCTTCATTTTTAGGATCAACAGCTGCACCTTCGCCTCCTGATCCTAAAACTGGATTAGGATAATTTGCCAAATTGATGACATCAAATTTATCATTTACCGTAAATTGAATATCTCGATTCGCCGGTTTACCGTTCAGATCTCGACAATGAACTTTCAGCTCGTGAATACCTCTACTTAATGAAAGCTGATATTTGATAGGTATTCTATTGATATTTTCCATATTGATGGAAACAACATAATCTTCAGCAGGAATAGGAATTCCATTTAAGAAAAGTTGAATGGAATTATCTATCACATCAATACCATTGGCATCAGATAGCAATAATGAAATAATGCCATTACCGGCAATATATCCACCAACCGTAAATTCCTGGTCTTGCACATTTACATCTATAGAGGGAGGAGCAAAATCGGTATCCCGAAAAATGCTGTATATACCAGTCCTATCCACTTCAAACTGAACTTTATTATTATTGGTATCCGTAAAACCGCCTATTAAAACCCACTTCTTATACTGTGAATTATAACGATATATTTTATAAGTATCACTACTTTCCTGCGCTTGCGTAAGGGAATCGGTAGCACTATAATTAAAGGATAATGTTATTCTTTTCCCCCCATTGAAAACTCCTAAGGAATCTGTAACTCCAGTTCCCAGCGCTAATATTTCATAAGGAATGGAATATTGATTGCCACTCATTCCATCGGGTGAATTCAATAAAATACTTTGCACATCAGGTTGATTGAGAGGAGGTAATGCCTCCAAAGTATTCACGGCAAACAGAATTTGATTGTTTTCGGGAACAATGCCTTTAGGGATAGTGCATTGCAGATTATTATCTATACTGCTGAGCGTTGACCCTGAACTATCAATCAGAAAGTAATTCAGAGGAACCTGCAGGCGGATATAATTACCTACATTGATATATGCTTGCCACTCAGGAAAAGTATTACTGGTATTAACTCTTACTTCCAATATTAAATTAGCATTAGGTAAATTGGCAAGAGAAATGCTATCCCAGCGCAATTCATTTACTTCTAAAGGAGGATAACTTTGGCTGGAAAAAAGAGTCAAATTATTCTCCGTTGTGCCGGTATAAAGTTTTAGATCCGTAGTAATTGAAGGAGTGTTTCCAACATTGGTTCCCAAAACTTTCAATAGCAAGTTGTTTCCATCTTGTTCCAATTTTATGTCTTTCAAAAGTAAATCAGGACCTGCCACCACATAGCTTTGCAAAATGGTTTCTGAAACACCTACATCTGTCTCCAGAATATATTTATAGAATATTTCTTTACGGGTAGGTTGCCTTCCTAAACGCGTAGTAGTAATATATAAAGTGCTATCCGTTTCCGACCTTTGCATTGGCAAATCTACCCAATTAACTACTTGCGTAGTGCTGTCGGTTCTTACTTTACAATAGATATTATGAACTGGCAAGGGACTAAACACTTTTGCCTTAAATAAAACCGAATCCGACCAGGCAGGTTCTGCGGGAACAAAACCTTGATGCACAACATTAGGTCTGCCTACACTATATTGAGAAATGCCAACATATTCATCTGTGGCAGAGTAACCTGCAACCATAATTTTTCTGGTATAGTTATTTGCTGTCTGATTCGTATTAGTATAAGAAGCAGTAAAATGACCATCTGGATACACAGGAAGATCATAAGGAATATTTACAACCTTTCCATTTTGCTTCATAATATATAAGCGGGCAGCATTTACTCCGGAAGGGAAATTTGCATTTACAATTAGAGTATCTGCTGGGTTTAGAACATAGTTCTCCGGTGAAACAGGAATATCCTTAATCGGCTTACGCAATTTGATGAGCGGATCACCCAAATAAGCAAAACCGTTGATTAAAGCATATCTGGCGGCAGGGGAATAAGTTGTGGAATAAAACCTGGCTAAAGCATAGATATTTGCCAAACCAATATTATCAAAATTATGTTTAAATAGTGCTTCACAATATGCCAAGCCCCAATCCTCATCGTGATCTAAATAACCCAAACCCGTAAAACCAGCGGTTCCAATTGCTCCTTTTTCGGGCTGCAAGACCAATGCCTCACTGATAGAAGCCATCCCGTTTGTATCAAAAGCGGAACAATAACAGGCAAGAGATAAAACTACTGGGTAAACTTGATTGTTAAGCGTTGCTACATCATTGAAATTGAAAAGATTATAGTCCGCCCAAATTCTTCCACCTCCGTGACCCATAAATTGAACATACTGAGTTCCGGAATTGATCGCGTCTTTCAGGTTAAAAGTTCCGCCAGAATAATCCGAGCCGACAGTTTGCGTAGAAGTATAAACCCTGGTCACTCTATATTCGGGAGGAATTGTTTTTCTAATAACGCGTTCTGATTGTTGCGCAAAAATATCATTCCCATCTTCGATTTTCCCTCCGGAAGTAAAAGTTAAGTGGTTGTTCCAAAGACGCGAAGTTTGGAGATTTTCCCTATACGATATAGCTTTTGCGGCATAGTCCAGAATTTGTTCTTGCTTCCAAACACTAATTCTGGCAATGGATACATCAGGAATATTATCAGTTCCGATAATACATCCATACCATTGATCACTTGCCGTAGCGCCATGTTTATATGTCCAGGTCTTTTTAACCGGCAGCAGATTATACATTCGAGAGTAACTGTCATCTCTTGTATCGTCAACACCTTCTCCTAAAAAAATAACCTGACTTACTTGTGGACTACTCCAATTGTTGTAAGCATAACGAATAAAGTCCTTGATTGGTTCAGCGCCTGTAATTCCGCAATTAAATTCGTCATAGATATCTTGCACATCCACAATTTGGATAGTGTGCCCTTCCGATTCCCACAGCGATTTTAATTGCAAAGTTCCTTCCACATCAGTAAACTGCCGGGGAGTAATAACAACGACATCAGCACTAAGATAGGGATTTTTCAAATCACTGGGAAAATTCAACCTAATGTTTTTCGGCGTTTTTTTCTTATTTTCCGTTACAGCAAAATATCTTACGGCATCGGAAGCAACGCTATCTTGCAAAGTAACTGTCCAGGGAGCATCACCATTAATGTTAAAGGGCTCTATCTGCACAGAATTGAACACACTGGAACCAATTTTATACACGGATATATTAGCATTACTGAATCCACTTACTTCAAATTGATACAAACTACCGGGGCGGTTGGAAGGTTTGGTAAATTTAATATAATCTTGATCGGTTTTATATTCTCGCCAATATTTTATTTCTGCCCAGTCCAATAAAACTTGTTCATCATCGCCCATAACGGTATTACCCGATAGAGAGATATATAAGTTATTTACTCCATGCCTTAATGCAGTATTGGAAATTGTGGTTTTATTTTCAAATATCTTTTCTTTCTGGCCAATCCAAGTTTGTGTATTAATCATTGCTTGGTTTAATCGGATAGATGCCTCATGGTCATATTGTCCACTGGTTAATGTTTCGGAATAAGTAAGCCCCATCAAACAAACTTTGGCTGAAGCATAACGAGTTGTAGTATCTTTCGGGTATTGTAATTCGATTGGCACTGTTTCCAGATCGGGAGCATTTATCTTTTTCCAAAACCAAACATCTTCTCGATAATAATTAGGATTATCGGCACTCCAACCCTGACCTAATTTATCGGTTACCAGTTGCTCTTCAAAGTGAACAGTTTCTTCATAAGCATCTGGAACAATATAATTTAAGTTATTATATTCGATTAAACCACCGTTTTCCACAGCCATCCTTGCACCAAAATGATCGATCAGTTTTAGGGTATAGACATTTTCAGATGTATAATCATCCATATAGGATGTGTCACCTTTGTGCCTCTCACCGTAGAATTCAAAATAATCACCTTGATTGAATACACCGTCATTCTCACCCATAAAGTTAATGGGCACTTGACCGTATTCATCGTTCAATTCCAAATAACGGGGATCAACATTGGCAGGAGTCCAGTTCATTTCTACTTGCAAGGAATCAACCATCAAATCGATATAATCCATCAGGTAATGGTAATCAACTTTATAAATCCCTTCTTTATCCACAATAATCTGGATTTCATTTACTGAGGAAGTTCCGTTTTTAGGTGCAGAATAATTAGTAGCGCGCGTTTTCTCCAAACGCCAGGTCTTGGAACTATTTTCATTTAAGAAGAAAGGCATCTCTTCACTGTCCAGAGGATTAGGATTCAGTTGCCAATTTTTCGAAGCATTCTTGGAACCATTGATAAACACATTGATGGAAATACTTTTATGGATAATCAGTTCCTTAGTTTGTGCCCTATACTGAAAAGGATAGATAAATAGCGGGATGAATTTACGGTTACCAACAAAAGCAACTTCACCTTTTTGGACCATTTGAACGGGGTATAGCTCACGATTGGAATATGCTTTAAAGTTTGGTCTATTATTATAGCCAAGTTCCTTGCCTTCCATTAACATAGTTGCCGCGGGAACTATATTGATATTTTTCAGGGTCTGGGATTCACTGCTTTCAATGCTAAAGCTATAATCACCATTTATCGGAACTGCTATAGCCGTAGCAAACATTTTTAGCTCTGGAAATCCCTCTTCTCCATAAATTGAACCATCCGCACAGTTAATTTTTTGCCAATTCTGACCGCCTATGGATAAATTATCCAATTCATAATCCGGCAGCTCAAAACTAATGGAAAGCATATCTTGGCTTTCCGAAACTAAAGTAATAGGAGCAGCGATAATTATTGCCGGTAGAAAAATTGCCAGCCATAATATTATACTATGCCAAATGGATAAGGGTTTGAACAGTGCTATATTATAGGTCTGCATAATGTATTTAATCTCCATTATCTTATAAGATATTCTTGCGTAATCCAATATCCTGTCGAAAAATTTTATTTTCGAAGCTTATCTGCTGAACTTTTGTGTATGCTTTTGCTCTTGCCTCATTTAGATCATTTCCGATGCCAACTGCACATAAAACCCTTCCTCCTGAAGTTACGAGACCATTCTCATCTCTGGCTACTCCTGAAAAATAAATTCCGTTATCCAAAACAGAAGGCATCTGGATAGGCAAGCCCTTTTTGTAGGCATTCGGATATCCATTGGAAGCTAAAACAACTCCCAAAGCGGTTTGCTGCGAAAATCTCAATTCCACATTGTTTATCTCACAATGCAAAATTGCTTCACAAATATCCACCAAGTCCGTTTCCAGTAAGGGCAAAATAACTTGTGCTTCCGGATCACCCAGGCGACAATTGAATTCCACCACTTTCGGACCTGTCTTGGTTATCATCAATCCACAGTAAAGTATCCCTTGATAAGGATAACCCAGTTCTTGCATTGCCAAAAGCGTTGGTTTGATTATTTCTGCCTCAATTTGGGCACGATATTTTTCGGCTTCAGGAACGGGAGCATAAGCACCCATTCCACCAGTATTAGGACCTCTGTCACTTTCAAAAAGTTGTTTATGGTCTTGAGCGAACAGAGTTGTTTTAAAATTTACTCCATCTGTAAAGGCAAATAAAGATACCTCCCACCCAGACAAATATTCTTCTACAATAACTCCTTTGTCGCTTATCCTGATCTGGGATAATGCTTCTTTGGCTTCCTCAAAACTGTTTACAATAATAACGCCTTTCCCTCCTGCCAGTCCATCAGCTTTGATCACGGCAGGATAGCCAAAACTATCAATTAATTCCAAGACCTGTTTAGAGTCCTTGGCAACTTTATAGCGTGCAGTAGGAATTCCTTTATTCTGCATCAAATTCTTGGCAAAGACCTTGCTGGTTTCCAATTGCGCGGCAAATTTACTCGGAGCGATAACAGCTATCCCTTTTTCTGCGAGAAAATCAGATAAACCCTCGGCAATTGGCTGTTCGGGTCCTATAAAAACAATGTCTATCAAATTCCTGTGGCAAAAATTAGCTATTTCTTCCTGGGACGGCAAATTCACACATTCATAGAATGAAGCAATTCCAGGATTGCCTGGGGACACAATTATCCTGGTTACACTTTTACTTTTGGCAAAACATTCCGCTATTGCGTGTTCTCTGCCTCCACTGCCGATCACTAAGATATTCAAATATTCCTTCCCTGTAATTTCTGGATTAAAGTAAGTATAACAAATTCAGCTGCTTTTGTCCGGATAATTTCCCTATCTCCGGTAAAGAATTGTTTTTCAGACCAATGTTTATCAGCGGCTATAAAGCCAAAACACACCATTCCTACAGGTTTTTTTGCTGTTCCACCATCGGGACCAGCTATTCCAGTTATGGAAATTGCATAAGTAGAATTTGTCAATACTTTTATTCCCTCCGCCATTTGCATTGCACAGCTCTCACTAACCGCTCCTTCATTTTCCAAGACCTGGTCGGAAACCTTTAATATCTTTTTCTTCAATTCGTTAGTGTATGTTATTATTCCACCCAAGAAGGAGTTAGATGCACCCGGAACATCAGTTATCAGCTTTTGAACCAAGCCCCCGGTACAGGACTCTGCCACACTTATTGTGTGGAAATTTTTCAACAGCAGAGATAATAAGACCTCCGCCGGGCTTTCTTCATCGTAGCCCCAAACATAATGCCTAATTTTGGGCAGCGCATCTTGAGATGCCTTTTCCACTTTTATTTTGTCCAATCCGTAAAAACGCAGATCAACTCTCCCTATTTGAGGAAGCCAAGCCAAAGATACGCCTTCTGGCAAATCAGCAAGGGTAATTAATTCAGCCAAACGGGATTCAGCTATGCCAAAAGTTCTCAATGTCTTAATAAATAGAGGTTTGGCTTCGGGGCAGTTGGTTTGGATAATTTTCTGTATTTGGGTTTCAAAAATATGTTTCATTTCGGAAGGCACACCCTGCAAAGCAAAGAACAAATTACCTCCTGCTTGATAAAACAAACCAGGAGCGGTTCCTAAATCATTTTGCAAAGGGATAAAATCATCCGGCACCATTGCTTGGGAACGATTGGTTTCCGGTATGGGGATATTTCGAGAAGCGAACCTTTTTTGGATCTGTTCCCAGATTGCATCATCAAAATGTTGCTTTTTCCCAAAGAAATCAGAAATTGCAGATTTGGTTAAATCGTCTTCCGTAGGGCCTAAACCACCGGTAGTAAAAACAATGTCATATTTTTTCCAGGTCTCTTGCAATGCTTGTTTTATTGCGACTGGGTCATCTTTTACAGTTATGCCATATTCTACCATCACACCCAATTTGGCAAGTTCCGAACCCAAATATGCCTGATTGGTATTGATGGTTTTGCCCATCAGGATTTCATTACCGATAGTTATAATGGCTGATTTCATTTTAGTATGCCCTGGCAAAAATTACCCTACGCTTAGATTTTTCACCACAATAGATACATTTACCTTCTTCTTCTTTTGCGTCAAAAGGAATGCAGCGGATGGTAACTTTCAGGTCTTCCTTTATTTTTTCTTCGCAAGATGGATTTCCACACCAATGGGAACTGGCAAAACCACCGCTTATTTCTTGTTCTTCATCATTTTTATAAGTAAAGAAACGGTAGAATTCCTCTTTATCGTTTATTTCCACGGTCCATTTTGCTTTAAAAGACAAAGCTCGTTGATAATATCCTTCCTGCATTTCTGCCAAGGTCTTCAAAATATGATCTGCCAGATCGTCAACGCAAATTGATTCTTTTTCTTTGGGTTCTTTATCTCTTCGGGCAAGCATCACAGAATTGTTGATAATATCACGAGGACCTATTTCCAGGCGGAGAGGGATGCCTTTTTTTATCCAATCCCAATTTCTTTCGCTGCTGGTTAAATCTCTGGTATCCAGTTCGGCATAAACTTGAATATCATCCAAACATAAGCATTTCAAATTGTTTTGCACTTTTTCCGCAAAAGCCATCACTGCTTGTTTTTCTTCTTCATTTCGGTAAATTGGAATAATTGCAATATGAGAAGGAGCAATTTTAGGAGGCAAAACAAGCCCGTTATCATCGCTATGAGCCATAATTATAGCACCGATCAAACGCGTGGAAACACCCCAAGAAGTAGTCCAGCCATATTCTATTTCTCCTTTCCGATTTTGGAATTTGATACCTGATGCTTTCGCAAAATTTTGTCCCAAAAAGTGAGATGTCCCCGATTGCAATGCTTTTCTATCCTGCATCATTGCCTCAATACAATAAGTTGTAACGGCACCCGGAAATTTTTCACTTTCGGTTTTTTCCCCTTGAATTACAGGCAAAGCAAGATAATCACGCGCAAAAGTAGCATAAACATTTAGCATTTTTAAGGTCTCTTCTCGAGCTTCTTTTTCCGTTTCATGCACAGTATGTCCTTCCTGCCAAAGAAATTCCGTAGTTCTTAAAAATAAACGAGTACGCATTTCCCAGCGCACAATATTAGCCCATTGATTTATCAATAAAGGCAAATCGCGATAGGAATTTACCCATTTGGCAAAGGAAGCGCCGATAATTGTTTCACTGGTGGGGCGAACAATATAGGGCTCAGTGAGTTCTCCGCCAAGTTTCAATCCGCCTTTTTCATCTGCTTCCAATTTACTATGAGTTACTATCGCGCATTCTTTAGCAAAACCTTCTATATGTTCGGCTTCTTTTTCAAAAAAACTTTTCGGTATGAAGATAGGAAAATAGGCATTTCTATGCCCCGTTTCACGAAACATTCCATCCAAAATATGTTGAATGTTTTCCCAAATTGCATAGCCCCAGGGCTTTATAACCATACAACCACGCACTTCACTATTTTCAGCCATATCGGCTGCTTTGATCACTTGTTGATACCATTCAGCGTAATTTTCTTCCCGGGTAGGGGTAATAGCCGTTTTTTTATTATTCATCTTATTTCTCCACTATCCATACCTAAATAATTTCAGTTCTTTACCTGCTTTTTCCCCAAGGAGCAATGAAATTAGAGAGGTAAAATTTCCAAAGCCAATTCTTGAATTGTGCCTATATTGTCAATGCAAAAGAGAAATAAAGAATTCCTTGTCGCTTTACCTAAGTGACTATATTTTATAAAATATCACTGCTGATTTTGGGGGCTATTTATAACCCTTAGAAACACGAAAAGTATTTACTGATAACCCCTTTTTCCGTTTTGATTTTTAGAATGTAAATACCGGAACCGGCATTTTTACCTTCTTGATTCAAGCCGTCCCAATTCCAGACAACTTTGCCACTATACTGGGCTTTAGGAAAGCGTTTGACCAATTGTCCCTTGATATTATAAATAGACGCTTCGTCAGTTAATTTCAGCCCGTTTTTTAATTCAAACTGAACTTTCCCTCGGGAAGGATTAGGATATATAGATATACTACATAGATCTGGCACTATTTGAGGATCAGAAATTGCTTGGGCTTCCCCATTTACTTTTACTATAAAGGAATAGCTATTGGAAGAAGGCGGAATGAAAAAATCGCCAAAATATAAGCTATCAGTTGAATTGGAACCAGTAATCACACAGCCCCCTGTTTCTAAAGCGGTAATATCTACAATACCCAGATAGAATAAATAGCCAGCATCATAGGTTTGTAATCCCCATTGCCATTGCCCTTGCGGATTTGCTTCAGCTACATAGATATTGGCATTATTATAATATCCGGTTAAAGTATCATCACCAAAAGTATAATTACCCCATAACATCCCGGTCATATAGCAATTACCTGTTTCATCTCCACAGATTTTGGTTGGTATGCAATTTCCCATTGCAGAATCATCATTATACCATTCCCAGCTTTGATTAAAATTCAATTTTCCACAATAAGGAGAAGCATCCAACCGATTATTTTGCATACTATCAAATAAAATAAAAAATATATCACAAGTAATATAACTATTGCCAACAGGGTCAATATAGCTATCCACAATCCCCATTCCGCCATCACTGATCCTTTCACCCCAAATTGGATTGCCGTTAGCATCCAGTTTTACTATATAACCACTTGTTTCCTGACTGGTTAAAATTACCTGATTAGGATAACCAAATGCACATTGATAGAGAAAATAACCGGTTATATAACAGTTTCCTAAATTGTCCGTTCCCAGGTTTATGCATTCTGGACAATCGTATAAATTACTTGCTTGTTGAGCCCATACAGGATTTAACTGGTTATCCCATTTGCCAATAAATAATCCCTCATAAGCATTAGTTAAATTTGTGCTGCCAATAGTAATGGAATATCTATAATTTCCACTTAAAAACACAATTCCATCTAAAGTTACAGCCAAACCTTTTAAGGTGTCTTGACCCTCGGAGCCAATCGCTATTGCATTCAGTATATTTCCTGCAGAGGATAATTTCACACAAAAGATATCACTATCACCATTATTTTCCAATAGCGCTGTTCCAGCTGTAAAATCCTGGTTAAAAAGACCTCCTACATAGATATTATCTTCTGCATCCACTGCAATTTTATGGGCATATTCAGCTCCTGTTCCACCTATTGAACAAGCCCACAGCCAATTACCTTCAACATCAAGTTGAGCCACAAACGCATCCGTTGACCCTGCAGAATTTAGAGTTATTGCTCCCAAACTGAGTTCACCTTCAAAATAGCCGGTCACATTAATTCTATCCTGAGAATCACTTTTAAGGTTATAGATAATACAGTTTCCGGTGCAAAATGTTCTTTGCATCCAAGCCCATTCGGGAGGATTGCCCATTAAGGCACCGGCAAAAATCAAAAGGACGACGAGCAAAATATGCTTTTTCATTTCTACCTCCTTTTTCCTCTTTTGCCAGTAGATATTATATAAGAAATTTTGTCAAGATTTTTTTATTTGCTTCGGAAATCGCCTTATAACCATCATAGCATAGGTTTTGTCCTAAAAAGAAAGAGAAAGGCAAGGGAATGCCAATGATAAAATTGTGCTAAATTCACTGAAAACTACTTTTTTTGAAGGGATTAGCTAAAAAGTGGAAAAGTGAAAAAGGTGGAAAAGTGAAACAAGAGGATAATTTTAGTTGCAATTTATAAAAACTATATTAGGGTAGCTATTTTTTATTTCAAGGTTATTGCCCATAAAACTGAATGTAATGCCCTGTAGCTATTTTAGCAAAATTCAGGAGACGCCCAATAATTTTTGCAGCGAAACATTCTTCCAATTTTACCGTCACTTCTCTTATAAAAACCACCTATTTGTCTTCTAACTTCCTTGCTTGAAGATATTTATTTAGCGTCTAACATCCCTTAATCAAGCGTTAATTGTTAACGCTTGATTAAGGGGTGATAAACACTTGATGAACGCTTGGAAGCAAGGACGAAAAGTGGAACTTGCCTCCGCTAAGCAGTTTGAGGGAAAGTAAAACAGGCATTAGGATAGATAAATACATTAGGAAAAGACATAATAGCGACCCAAAATTTTACACTTCAGGGAGATGGGCTAATCAAGTTTTTTTTTGGTAAATCAACTGAAGGTAACTAATGGACTAAACCCAGCTAATGCAGATATAAAAAGGAAGAACTTGCAAAAAAATATGCTTAGGGCTAATTTTCAGAAGTTTGAATGGGATAAGTTTCTACTGCATTATAGTTGAAGAATCATAACCTAACTAAATGCTATAATGATAATTATGAAACACTCTTTAAAAAAGCATTTACCGTGCTATTCCATTGCTTCCACCGACAATTGTTTGTGAATGGCGGTTTCCAATTCGGAACGCGTGAAGGGCTTTGCCAAAAAATAAATATCCGGAGTAATATCTCCGTATTGATGCAAAAAATTATCTGAATAACCGGACATAAGGATAATTTTGGTGCCGGGCAGCATTTTTTTTACTTCCGCGGCAAAAGCGATGCCATTGATGCCGGGCATAATAACATTGGAAATGATCAAATCGGGCTTTAATCCATTTTTTTCTAATTTAATGAGTGCATCGTCTCCACTTACACAAGTAAGCACTTTGTAGCCAAGTTTGGTAACTGTTTTGGCGGTCAGATTTCTAATTGACTCATCATCTTCCACAACTATAACCGCCTCCAAATGACCGACAATTTTAAGTTTTGGTATTTCGGGAATAGCTACTTCCGGTGATTCTTCCGTTACCGGATAGAGAATTTTAAAAGAAGTTCCTTTCCCTGGAACAGAACTCACTTTCACATATCCGCTGGTACTTTGAATAATTCTATAAACCGTAACCAACCCAAGACCGGTTCCTTTGTGGTTACCTTTGGTTGTGAAAAAAGGTTCAAAAATATGGCTGAGGGTTTCTTCATCCATACCTATTCCCGTATCGGAAACAGTTAATAAAACATATCTGCCAGGACGAATGTTAGGATATTGTTTCAGAAAGCTGGAATCGGTGGTATAATTCTTCAGCGAAATAGTTAAAGTCCCTCCCTCAGGCATAGCATCACTGGCGTTGATAACCAAATTTAAGATAACCTGTTCCATCTGTCCTACATCCGATTTTACATAACCAAGGTCTTTATCGCAATCTATTACAACTTCAATATTTTCCCCAATTAGGCGTCTGATCATTTTGGACATATCATCCAAAATTTGATTCAATAATAAAGATTCCGGCTGCACAATCTGTTTGCGACTGAATGCTAAAAGCTGTCTTGTAACGGTGGAAGCTCTCTGACCGGCCTTCATAATTTCGTCCAAATCACTTTTGACGGGGCAATCTGCTATTACTTGATAAAGAGCATTTTCCGCATTGCCTAAAATGACGGTTAAGATATTGTTAAAATCGTGAGCAACACCTCCAGCCAGCTGTCCGATGGTAATCAGTTTTTGCGCTTGCGTAAGCTGTTCTTTCAAGTTATTTTCTTCAATTTCGATACTTTTTCTTTCTGTTTGGTCTTGAAAATAGCCATACACATTGGTGACTTTACCATTTTTAGTGACGGGAGTTCCTGCCGTGCAAATATATTTTCTGTTGCCTTTTTTAGTTGTTATCCAACCCTCGATGGCGTAAGGGATGGCATTTAGGTAACAATTAACGAATGAACACTTGATTTTTTTCTTGTCTGTATCGGTGTAACATTGCATACAGAGATCAAACATTGTGCGATCGTCTATGTCTTTGTGTAATGCCAAATCCAGATCGTGAATGAGAAAAACTTGATCGGTCCAATACATTTTTTTGCGAGCTACATCCCATTCCCAGCCACCCATATTTGCCACTCGTTGCGTTGCTTTCAATAATCTTTCATTGCGTTGCAATGCTTTCATCGCCTGCTTGCGAGCTATGGTCTCCTGCTCAGTTTCCAACATTTTCTGTTCCAGTTTCCGCACTAAACGCTCACTGTATAATTTTTGCACTTCTTGTTCATTTTCCTCTGAACCGAGTATCTCCTTTCTTTCCGCAGAGTTATCTTTGATTACATTTTCTAATGTTTCCATTATAACCCTCGGATCTGCCGGTTTTACTAAAAAAGCATTGGCGCCAACTTTCGTGGCAAGTTCTTCATCTTTAGCTCCGGTATAGGTAGCAGTATAAAAAACAAAAGGAATATACTTATGTTTTTCGGACTTCCTTACTTCTCGGCATAAAGTAAATCCATCCATTACAGGCATCAAAATGTCGCTAAAAATTACATCCACTATCTCGCTTTGTAAAATATTTAGTGCCTCTTTACCGTTCATAGCTTCTAAAACTTCATGTCCTTTACCTGAAAACAGCGATTTCAACATATAATTATTGTCAATGCGGTCATCTACGATTAAAATTTTCATTACTCTTCCCTCAAATAACTAAATTTTTATCAGATATTTTTCAATTTCAGCTACAAAAGTGTCTGGATTGATTGGTTTTTCTATGTATGCATCAGCTCCAGCTGCCAGAGCTTGTTCTTTATCACCAACCATCGCGTAAGAAGTTACCGCTATAATGGGAATGGAATTGATTTCAGGATTTTTTCTCAATTCCCGAGCAACTTCATAACCATCCATACCGGGTAGCTGAATATCAAGCAAAATTGCATCCGGCTTTATTCTCTCTAATATTTCGATGCCTTCGGGTCCTGAAGTCACGCCCTCTACTTCATAACCCTGATTTTCCAGTAAATAGCGCATAAGATACATATTTTCCGGATTATCTTCAATGATTAAAACCTGCATTTTCATCCCATCTCCTCTTTTAAATATGGTATAGTGACCGTAAAAGAACTTCCTTCACCCACAGTGCTATCCACGGTTATGGTTCCTCCCATTTTGTCTATTAAGCGAGCACAAATGTTCAAGCCCAAACCGGTTCCTTCATATTGACGAGTTAGTCCTGAATCTATCTGACGGAAAGGTTGAAATAATGTATCCATATTTTCTGCGGAAATACCTATGCCCGTATCCTGAACTTGGATAACACATTTCCCATTTCTTAAAAAGGTCTTTAACTTTATATAGCCCTTTTCGGTAAATTTGATCGCATTACTTAGCAGATTCAAAATCACTTGTTCCAACCTGCGTTTATCACTATAGACCTGTAAAATTGGGGGTGATATATCAGTTTCCAATCTCAGACCTTTCTTTTCTATCTGAGGCATAATAATTTTTAGGGTTTTTTCTATGGACTCATTCAACCAAAATGATTCATAATGCAGTTCCAGTTGACCGGCTTCAATTTTGGAAAGGTCTAAAATGTCGTTAATCAAATCCAGCAGATGATGTGCACTGTTCTGAACTATATTAAGCTGTTTATGTTGCTCTTCATTTAAGGGTCCTGGAAGTTCTTGAAGTAAAATGCCCGTAAATCCGATTATGGAATTTAGGGGAGTGCGTAATTCATGTGACATAGTAGCCAGAAATGCCGATTTTAACATATCGGCTTCTTGAGCTTTCACCATTGCTTTTTCCAATTCTGCCGTGCGTTCAATAATTCTTTTTTCCATTTCCAGATTGCTTTCTCGCAATTCTTTGGTGCGAATATTGACCTGATGCTTTAAAATGATGCCATATATAGTTGTTAAAATTAGGGCTAAGATGATTACGGAAACGGTAATTTTCAACCAAGGAGGAAATTTAAAGCCCTCTTCGTGAGAAATCCAGCGTTGCAAAGAAGTATAATATGTTGACTTGGGCAGATGTTTCATTGTTTTCAAATGTTTGTCTATCGCTGCCAGCAAATCACTATTTCTACCTTTGGCTGTGGCAAAAAATAAAGTGGAAGGTTCAAAAACGATTCCGGTATTTTCCAGACCATATTGTTTGAAATGCCTTCTGCCAAATAAATAATTGGAGACGGCACAATCTGCTTTACCTTCAGCTACAGTTTGAAAAGCGGCGTCAAAACTATGAACTTTTACCAGCTTAGTAGTGAGGTCAAAACCTTTTATCCAGGACTCTATTGTTCTTTGCTGAACGGATTTTTCCAGAACGGCAATTGAATGATTGTTTAAATCAAGCACCGAGTTTATTTCCATCCCTTTGCGAGCATAAATTTCAGACCAAGAGGAAAGCACTGGTTCTTTATGAAAGTCCAATACTTTTTCCCGTTCAGGAGTAATAGCAACATCAGGCATAAGGTCTATATCGCCATTTACGGTCCGATAAAATATGGCGTCAAAACTGCCCTCATAATATTCTAACTTCCAGCCCTCTTTTGCGGCAATGTCCTCCAAAATATCTATAAAAATACCTGCAGCTTTGCCTTCTGAATCAATGAACATCTTGGGTTCATTGGGAGAAATTCCCACTTTTACGGTTCTGGATTCGGAAATAAGAAAACTCGAATATAAAAGACATAGAAGGATACAACATATTCTTTTCCAATATGACGCCTTCCCCGTCTTAGAGAAGTTACCATTAAATAGCATTACTTCTTACCAACCTTATTGACAATCCATAAGTTACCTATCTAATACTATAAAAATACTTAAGAAACATCCCAATTGAAACTGGAGTAAAGGATATTCCACAATTCTTGCATCTCTATAAATATAATAAAGCATAAAAATAAAAAAACCAAATAAATCTTGACGATTGACTGCTATCTAAAAATTGGCTTCTATAATCTGGAAGAATAGTTACTTGTAATTTCGCCGCTATAAGAATTAGATAGTTTCCGTAAAGGTGTGCGGTTACTGATGATGCTTGTGATGGGATTCTCGCTGATATTAACCTTCTGGATTGCTTAAAAAAAATACTGTATGCTTAGGTGGATATGAATAAAGCTTTCATCAGACCTCTTATTTTAGTGGCATTGGCTGTAATCTTGGTAGAAATTTTGGCAAGATTGATTCCTGCCTCCGATAATAAAATATTACCGGTAAAAAAGCTTGCTTGGCTGGAATCGTTGGAACCGCAAAAAACACTGGAAGCTGCCGATACTACAATAGTAAAAGAAGCAATTGCTATTCCCAACGATTTATTGCCTTTACAGTCATTTATAGCAAGGATGAACAATCCCGCGGAAAATTTGAGGATTGCCTATTATGGTGACTCCATTATTGAAGGGGATTTAATAACGGGAAAATTGCGCCAGGAACTACAATCAACTCATTCTGGATCAGGCATCGGAATGGTGGGAATTACTTCCATCGTTGCTGACTTTCGCCAAACGATCAAACATACTTTTTCGCGCAATTGGGAAAGCATTTCATTTATGAGTTCCGGAAAGAAAACTGTCCCTCTGGGAATAACAGGATATACATATATTCCCCGCAATTACTATCTCGCGGAAAAAGTGATAGAACCCTTGCAACTTGATAGTTTAGCCGTTTCTGATACTGCCCAGGTAGCAAGCCCAAAACCACAAAAAGAAAGCGCCCGTTTTTATGTTCACTACAATCCTTGGGTAGAATATGCCGCTTCAGCTGTTCCAGGAGGAGCTACTAATTTTAAAAAAATTCGGCTTTTTTACAGTTTGGGAACGGACAGCAGTTTTGTAAAGGTCTCTTATGATGGAGCGCCTTCTATTAAACGCTTTTTAAATAGCCAACTCGGAGTTCAAGTTTTAGACCTCAGCCCAGTAAATACCTGTAAAAAAATTCGGCTGGAATTTAGCGCTTACGATCCCTTACATCTTTACGGAGTTAGTTTTGATGAGCCACAAGGAGCTTATGTAGATAATTATCCTATTCGAGGTTATTCCGGAATGTATTTTCAACGGATCGGATCGGATATTTTAACTCAATTTCAACAGAATCTTCATTACGATTTGGTTGTCCTTCATTATGGCATAAATGTATCCAACTATAAAATTAGGAATTATGGCTACTATGAAAGGGGTATGATAAGAAGCATAAAACACATACAAAATGCTCTTCCGGGTGTTCCGATTTTGCTAATCAGCGCCCATGACAGAAGTATTAAACAGGGGTCTGAATATATTACTTCTCCCGATATTCCTTATTTGGTTACAGCTCAATCACGCATTGCCAAAGAAACTGGTTGTGGTTTTTGGAATCTATTCACGGCAATGGGAGGAGTAAGTTCTATGCCCAATTATGTAAATCACAAACCGTCTTGGGCAGGAAAAGATCATACTCATTTTACCAAAGCAGGAGCGGATCATATTGCTGAAATGCTTTTGGCATATTTGAAAGGAAGATAATTGGCACACCGTTATTATATCGCTGTTTGCATTTTAGTTCTTACTTTTATTTTATTGCTTTCAAGTAGCAATGCAGAAGATAAAGACACTTTGGCAAATGGCGAAGAACTTTTCACCGAAGAAGAATATCCTTCCGATATGGATACTCTTGAGGAATTCATTCAAAGCTACTACCTGCTTTTGGAAAGTAATGAATACTTAAATCAATTCAAATTCCTGAATCTGGATAAAAACCACTTTTCCGGCGATAAAAAAGCACTGAAAGGTCTTTATGAAAAATTGCTGGAATTGCGCAGCGGATTAAGAGATAAAGTAACAATCTACCAAATTGGCGATTCCCATATTCAATCCGGTTATTTTTCTGGAACGGCAAGAACCTCATTGCAAAAATATTTTGGCAATGCCGGAAGGGGTCTGATTTTCCCTCTCCGTTTGGCAGGAACAAATCAACCAGACGATTATAAAATTACAGCCAGTGGTTCTTTCAATCGCAATATTGCGGAACACGGATTAAGCGGTTTTGCGCTTAACATAAAAGAAGGCAGTTCTTTGGAAATAGCAACCAACAATTTTTTTGGAGGAGACAACAGGTTCAGCAAATTATCTATGTTGACCTCCCTGCCCGGTTTGAGACCTGTAGTGGAATCCCCGGTAGGGGAAACCCAAGAACTATGTTTTAAAACAGGTAATTATTATTACAGCAGCGTTTCCTGTGAAAAACCAGTTTCTTCTCTGAAAATTTCTTTGGCGGGGGAATCATCCATTCTGTATGGACTGTGTTTGGAAAATGAAAAACCAGGGTTACTATATCACTCTTCAGGAATCAACGGCGCCGGTTTTTACACCCTGCAGGGACAATCCGCTCTGTTTGAACAGATTGGTTTTTTAAAACCCGATTTAATTGTCATCTCCTTAGGGACAAACGATGCCCAGGGAAATTTTAGAAATGATGTTTTCACCCAAAATCTTACGGCTTTTATGCATAATTTAAGACAGTATAATCCTGAAACACCTGTTCTTTTTACTCTGCCGCCTGATTCTAACAAGTGGGGTAAACATAATGCTGATCTGGATAAAGTGGAAAACATCATTATTAACTATGCCAAAAATAATCAATGCGCTTGGTGGGATTTGAGTGCCGTAATGGGAGGAAATAACAGTGTTCAACAATGGAGAACTAATCAAATGTCTGCCAAGGACTTGCTTCATTACACTCCCAAAGGATATATGCTGCATGGCTACCTCTTTTATCAAGCACTAATAAAAAGTTACAAAGGTCTCAGTGAAAAAGCAGGACAAAAGCAATGACGATGCCTCCCGTAATTCAAAATATTATTAATAGTTTTGCCTACGATCCACAACAGCCATTACTGTTTCATAGCACTTTCTTTCTATTTTTCTTCATAGTTGTTTTACTATTTTATCCTCTGGTAGTGAATAAAGTAAAAGTCCGCACTTGGTATCTGATGCTTGTCTCTTTGTATTTTTATTACAAAACCAGCGGTAGTTTCTTAATTTTATTGTTAGTTACTTCTCTAATTAACTATGGTTTGGGCGCTCTCATCTACAATGCCAAGAGTAAGGCAATGAAGCGTTTTTATATCTGGATTAGTGTTTTTTGGAATTTGGGAACTTTGGGCTATTTTAAATATACCAATTTTCTCATCACAACCATCAATCAGATTTTCGGAGGCCAATTACCTCTATATGACATTATTTTACCCGTAGGAATTTCCTTTTTCACTTTTCAAACCTGGAGTTATACTCTGGATATTTATTTCGGAAAGCTGGAACCGCTTAAGAGTTTCGTGGATTTCACTTTTTTCGTGTCTTTCTTTCCGCAACTGGTGGCAGGACCAATTGTCCGAGCAAGCTATTTTATTCCCCAAATTCATAAGAAGCTAAGTTTAGACAAGGATACAATAGCCAAAGCGCTGGTGTTAATATTTTCCGGTTTACTCAAAAAAGCCGTGATTGCGGATTATCTATCCATCAACTTTGTAGATCGCATTTTTGAAAATCCAGCTCTTTTTTCCGGTGTAGAGAATCTTTTGGGCGTTTATGCCTATGCTTTACAAATTTACTGTGATTTTAGTGGGTATTCAGATATCGCGATTGGGTTAGCTGCCTTAATGGGTTTTTCTTTGCCAGTAAACTTTTTAACACCCTATCGAGCAACTTCGGTAACCGATTTTTGGCGGCGTTGGCATATTTCACTTTCCTCCTGGCTAAGAGATTATCTTTATATACCTTTGGGGGGAAACAGAAAAGGCAAACCCAGACAGTATTTAAATCTTATGATTACTATGCTTTTAGGTGGTTTGTGGCATGGGGCATCCTGGAATTTTGTCGTTTGGGGTGGAATCCATGGCATCGCTTTGGTTCTGGATAAAATGATTCTAAAGTTAAAAATTATGCAAACCAAAGTGATGAAATATGTGGGCGTGATAGTAACTTTCCATTTTGTTTGTTTTGGCTGGATATTCTTCCGTTCTCCCGATTTTTCCGTCGCTTGGTTAATTTTGAAACGCATTTTTACTGATTTTCACGGAAATATATTCTTCCAATGGATCAGTCAATATCATATATGTGCTGTTTTAATTTTGCTTGGGTATATATTTCACTGGATGCCAGAAGGATACAACAATTATCTGGAAAGATTCTTCCGGAAATGCCCGTTGGTTCTACAATCACTATTGTTAGCATTTCTTATCTGGGTTCTCTTTCAGTTTCGTTCGGCGGCTATCCAACCTTTCATTTATTTTCAATTTTAAGGAGATGATTTATGCCTTATCTAATTAAACCCTCGTTAAAGACATATTCCTGGGGTGATATAAAATACATCCAAGACCTGATTAGTGAACCCGGAATAATTGGTAAACCATTGGCAGAAGCATGGTTTGGCGCTCATCCTCAATCACCCTCTTTTGCCATAACCGATCAAGGTAACATACCTTTGGATATGTTATTGCGAGATAATAAAGAAACTATGCTGGGAAATGCCATCAGTGATAATTTGCCTTTCTTATTCAAGGTCTTGGCAGCGGCTGAACCACTTTCTCTGCAAACCCATCCAGATGAAAAAACAGCTGAAAATGGTTTCCGCAAAGAAGAAAATGCAGGAATTCCTTTATCTGATCCCCAACGCATTTTTAAAGACCCCCACCCTAAACCGGAACTTATTTGTGCGCTTACTCCTTTTATTGCAATGTGTGGATTCAGACCTTATCAGGAAATCATTCGCAATTTTACAGTGCTAAAACTAAACGCTGTTTGGCAATCATATAGCTCTTTCGAGAAAAAACCTTCTCAAAAAAATCTGAAGCTTTTATTCAGTCAAATTATGGATAGCAATTCAGCACAGTTAACTCAATTTTTTGCTGCTATGGAAGAATGTAAAGAGTCAATCAGCCCCAAACTTAAGTTTACTTGCCAGATTTGTAAACATTTAAACGAATTTTACCCAAACGACAGCGGTGTTATTAGTCCGCTTTTGTTAAATACTTTTACTCTCCAACCGGGTCAGGCGATTTTTCTGGAAACGGGAATTTTACATTCTTACATTCAAGGTGCAGGAATAGAAATTATGACCAATTCTGATAATGTCATTAGGGGAGGGCTTACTCCCAAACATATAGATAGGGATATCCTTTTTTCCATCACTCGTTTTGAACCCTATCTACCACGGGTTTTACACCCTCACTTGAAAATGAATGAACTCATTTTTTATCCTAATCCTACGGAAGATTTTCGCCTTGCGCGCCTTTTACTGGATGGCAATTATATTTTGGACAGCCAGTATAAACCCTTGCTGGTTTTTTGTTTTAGGGGCTCTCTGAATACGGAAAGCGGCTTTACTTTAAATAAAGGACAAGCAATGTTTGTCCCCTATGGAGAAAAAACAATCCGTATGTCCGGAACCGCAGATCTTTATATAGCTACCGTCGGTTAAAATTGAAATTCCACTCCAAAGGTTAAAGTTTCCATAATTTCATCGCTGCCTTTAATTCTTCCGTCTCCATTGATATCTGTGTAAAATTCACTATAGCGTCCCACCAGATTTGCATTTTCAGAAATGGCATAAACCAATCGGCCTAAAATGTGTGAGTTATCATTACGGAGATACTTAAAGTTTAAGTAGTTTGCATTAGTTTGTGAATAATAAATGGTTGCTTCTTTCAGCTTGGGAACCATTGCCGGATTTACTGTTATGCTGCCCCAGAGCGATTTACCCAAATTGGTATTTTTCCCATACATATCCTGGTAGGCAATTTTGGCGAACATAAAATTGAATAAATCGGCTCTTAAATAACCAAACCAACCTAAGGATGATTCAACCTCATTCAGGGTTTCTTCCTTAGTGGTTAAAAACCAGTATTGACGGCCACTTTCATCTAATGTAATATGTTTCACTTGAGCTCGTTGTTGGTCATACTGGTTGTCAAAATAACCAGGCAAGAATTGATCGCCAAAATTTCTAAATTCCAAGTGGGCATCAAAGATAAAGAATTTACTGCTAAATCCGGGAAAAACCATTCCAGACCCATAGCCGTCAATTTTGGCTATTTCACCATAATTGATCAGGTTAAAGCGATCGGTTTCAATTAAAGGCAATTGGTAATCGGCGCTGTAAATGATGATTTCGTTCTTTTTACTATAAGCTGCTGCACTATCAGGAAAAACAATTGTATCCAAATTATAGCCCTGAGCGATATTTTCAATACCAGGGAAATTTTGTGCCACGAAAGGATTATAGTCCGGATGATCCAAAATTCCGTCCCCGTCGATGTCTATATCGTCATTATCGGCAATATGATCATTATCGGTATCTAAATATCTGGTTTTATCCTTGGGAAATTTATCGTAAACATCCGGAATGTTATCATCATCATCATCTTCATATTTGGCAAACTGATCGCGATCTATGCCAGCATTAACACCTAAACGCATTTTACTTAAAAGAGGAATATTGGTAGATGCCAAAGGTTGAATATGAACTCTACCGGCTAAGATCTCATTTTTATATACATTATGCGTATATGCTTCAAACCCCAAACCTGAGATGGAAGTATTAATTCCTACATAGCCACCTACATTTTTAACATTTGGATAGAGCGTCATATTGGAGTAATTATTGAAGATCAAGCCATTGCCCAAAGTATAGTCCGGAATGCTGCCAATTTTAAAAAAGAAAGGATCATTGCGTTGAGCAAATCTGATATACAATATCTTATTCACAAAATCCTGCCATTCATCCCAATCCTCTTTTCGCACATTGCCTTCCGAATCAATGATTAAATCAATATCCAAACCAACTCCAAATTTTCCCAGCTGCAATTCCGGTTGTAAACGAATTTGAGAGTAGGTCTGATTATCAATTGTAATGGATCCGACAGCTCCACCCATTCCCCATTGCGTTCCTTCTGGATTTTCCGTTTCTGTTTCAGACATCGGGTCACCCGGGATCACAGTTTCGTTATTGTTTACCTGCCCCAATAAAAACACAGGCAACAAGATCGCTATGGCAAATAAAATTTTTCTCATCTTTTTCTCCTTTAGCTATAGAGTTCTTTATTTCATAATAACCGCTTATGATTAAATGTCAAGCAGAATCGTGTTTTCAGACCTGCTTTATGCATCAGTTCAACAACATATCCAGAATATTTACAGGTAAAGCATCCTGATAGGAATAGGGCTGATTTATTTGCATTCCCAAGGCATCAATATTCACTTTACCTTTCACGCTGTATTTAATTTCTCCTTGAAAAGCTCCTTTCACCGCTCCCAAGATAGATTTCAAATTATTTAATTTAAACACCATTACGCCGTCTTGCGAAAAAATATTTTCGTTGAATTTCAGCTGATTTTTCAGCTCTCCCTTGCCCGCTAATTTATCACTGATATAAATATCTGCCGGAAAGCTCTTTAAATTAAAAGTAAGCCCATAAGGATTCAAAACGATAAAATGGATATGCAATTCCGTTTCGCCAATGCCTATTTTTTCCACGGTAGTTTTAGTGATTTTAAATAAACTCTGACCATTAGCCGTGAATTTGGGAATGATTTTCTGCAATTCTTCCTTCATATCCAATTCGTAGGGCTCATCAAAATTAAATGTTTTACTCATTCCCATAATTTTCCCGTGACCTTTGCCAGTAATGAAAAACGGCACTTTCTGATCAAGAGAACTAACCATTTTCACTACTGGACGGGTTTCCAACTCAACCGTAAAATCCAAACAAATACCTGACTTTTTGGGTATTTCCACCATATTTTGGAGCGTAGCCGTTCCCACTTTTTGGCGGTCTTTATTCAGCAGTTCTACATTTAATTTATCCAGTTTTAGTTTGTAACAATTAGGATTATTGACCATTAGCGATATTTTTACCGTGCTTAAATCAGGAGTGATGGAAACAATTTTAACATCTTGAATTTTGGTAACTGTAGGGCTTTTAAAAAGTTGGCAAGAACAAAGCGATATAAGCAGCAGCCAAAACACTATGAACTTAAAGAAATTTTTCATATATTTCCTCCTAAAGGGCTATCCACAAATTCTCTGAACCACAATTCCAGAGCAACAACATTAAATAACATTTCCGCTTGGCTGTTATCTCCAGCTAAGTATTTATGCCACTGATCATTAATCTTGGGCAAATGCCAAATCCCTCGCTGCCTGAAATCACTACCATTAAAAATATCATTAATAAATGATTTTAGTTCATTTTTCATCCAGACCTGATAAAAGGGCGAAGAAAAAATACCTTTATCTTGGCGTTTATATATCTCTTCCGGAATCAATTCTTGCATTGCAGATCGATGTATCACTTTCGTATAGGGAGGGTTAACTTTAAAACGAGAGGGCAGAGAAAAGACAAAATCCACCAAACGATAGTCCAAAAAAGGAACTCTGCTTTCCACTGAATTCGCCATCGCCATCCGATCTTCAAAATGCAACAATGTTTGAAGAGAAGTGTTATGAATCATATTATAGAGAAAATTGGAAAGTCGAGATGCCTTAATATCGCTTATCTTTTTTAAAATTTGTTCTCCACACGCATTCTTTGTTTCCTTAGTAAAAGCACGATTAAAGGGCTCAAAACGGTAATAAGAAAATTCCAGATTATAGAGTGATGATTCTGGTAGAAAAGTGGAAAGCATAATTTTGCCCAGTTTGGGAAATGCTTTATTGTCTTTTTGCAAATATCCGGGCAGTTCTTTTCCTAATTTACCTATTTGCATACTTCTGATCAAATCGGCAAAATAGCGATATAAAGAATGTCTGTATCCCGCAGAAATTTCATCGGAACCTTGTCCCGAAAGCAAAACCTTTATTCCTTGTTGATGCGCTTCTTGCAAAACAGCATTTTGGGATACAAAGCCAGCCGCCAAAGGGAGATCGTTATAATAAGTTAATTTTTCCCAACCCTCTATGGCATCTTCCGCTTTAGGACAAACCAAAAATGACTGGCAAGAGGTCTGTTGCACGATTTTTTCTATCCATTTGCGTTCATCCAATTCCGGAGGATAAGCATAATAGGAAGAAAATGTCTTTATGGGTTTATTCTTTTTACGCACTACAGAACAAACAATAGCTGAAGAATCCATCCCTCCGGAAAGAGTAGCTCCAATTTCTACATCACTGCGCAATTGTAAATCAATGGAATCCAAAAAGATGCTTCTATATTGTTCAACTGCCTCGTTAAAAGATAGCCGCGAACTTTCCAAATTGGCTATGTCTATATCGTAATATGGAGTTATATGAAGTTTACCATTGGTTACAATCAAATTATGCCCGGGTTTCAAACAGCGAATATTTTGCCAATAGGTCTCATCTTCATAAACAAGCAAAGAATTTATCTTCATACTACGCCAAATCATTGCCTGATTTAAGTTTTTGTCTATAGGAGTTAGCAAAAGCTGTTTAACTTCACTGCCCCAATATAAAATTCCATCCTGAACTGCATAATAAAAGGGTTTTATGCCATAACGATCACGACTGCAGAAGAGCATATTTTTGTTTTCGTCCCATAAAGAAAATGCCCACATTCCGTTAAAATGCTGCACACAATTCTCACCCCAAAAGTGATATGCCTTGATAATCACTTCCGTGTCACTATTGCTGAAAAATTTATAACCCTTTGCCTTAAGTTCTTCCCGCAGTTCCAAATAGTTATATATTTCGCCGTTAAAACAAATTGCTATGCCCAGTTCTCTATCAAACATCGGCTGATGGCCAATTGGCTTCAATTCCAAAATGCTCAATCGCCGAAAACCCATTCCTAATATAATATTTTCTAAGCCAGCATAATTATCCTGTGCTTTCCCACCTTGCTTTGCCCAAAAATTAGAATCATTCGTCAATATAGGATATAGAGATTTTATTTCCGCGGTTGAATCTACTCCTGAAAAAGATCTTACGCCCTTTTTATCCTTTAGCAAATAGCCCTCATCATCAGGACCTC
>JBDKSF010000042.1 GCA_039680785.1 Candidatus Cloacimonas sp. | reverse complement strand
TTCGTAATCTTTTTAATCCTAAAATCCTTGATTCTAAAACTTAAATCTGTATATACTACAAAAGAATATTTTACAGGAATGAACGACGTCCTCGTCGTTCCACATACAACCGAGTTATCCAGTTTCTGCCTTACTCTGTATAAGCTTGAGTTATATAATTTCCGCTTTATTTTATAACAGCTTGATAGTTTGTTTGTTGTGGTTGACGAGGACGTCAACCCTCCTATATTTTCGCCGGGTTAAAACCCGTCGCTCAAATCTGTCGTCCCGCGGGGACTAATTGTAGCTGTTACTATGTGCGCCGGGTTAAAAACCCGTCGTTAGTATGTATCGTTCCTGACGGAACTTTTATTCGAAATCCTTTTAATCCTAAAATCCTGAAATCCTTGTTTCAAAACTTAAATCTTCGTGAACAAATCCTGAAATCCTTGTTTCTAAAATTCAATCCTGTAAATCCCTTTCATCCTGTTCATCCCAGACCTATTCTTTTAAATCTGCGGCATCTGCGAAATCTGCGTGAGACCTCTTTTAACCGTTAGCACCATCTGAAATTATAGACCTTATAACCCACGAGGCAGCCATCATACCCATTATGGCAGGCAAATAACTGATGGAGCCGATTATTTTGTTATGTTTTATATTGCTGGTAATGTCTAAATCAAGCTCAGTTTCTTCTTCCTCTCTATTTATATCCTCCCCATTTGGTTTAATAGGTTGTTCGGAAGAATAAACACAGGGAAAGGATAGATCAATTCCTCTTTTTTTGAGCATTTTACGCACTCTGCGTGCTAACGGACAACTATTACTTTTAGCCAAAGTAGATATCTGAATCAAAGTTGGGTCAAGCCGATTTCCTGCTCCCATCACACTGATAAATTTTCGTTCATTGATAACCAAGAATTCCAAGAGGTCGATTTTGGCGTTCAGACAATCAATGGCATCCACGCAATAATCAGCTCCAGCAAGTAACTGTTCTTGATTATCTTTGTTTAGAACTTCCTTATGCACAATTACTTCCGCCTGCGGATTGATATCCAAAATGCGTTGTCGGACTACTTCCGCTTTAAATTCACCGATAGTTGATTGCAGGGCTATAAGTTGTCTGTTTACATTACTGGGTTCGATCTTATCAAAATCAACCAAAATCAGTTTGCCAATTCCAGCTCGGGCTAATGCCTCAACTGTAAAAGAGCCAACTCCACCCAAACCAATAACTGCAACACAGGTATTTGCCAATGTTTGGAGTCCATTTTCTCCAATTAATAGTTTAGTGCGTGAAAAATCCGCTTCGTTCATATTCGTAAAAGTTTTTTTGTTGTTGGGCAGTTAATTGTTCTTTGGTAATTTCGGATATCTCAGCTACAGAAGAAACAAGGGAAATTAAACGCAAAAGAGGATTGGGCTCATTTTCTTTCACATATTCGCGCGTAATGTCCGTTTCAAAAAGATAGCGTTCACTTTCTATCATAGCCAGCAAAAGCTCATTTTTATCTTTTTTCAATAACCGCGCCGAAATTGTAAACAGAGTATTCAAGCGTAAAAGTTCTTTAAAACCCGGTAGGGAACCAGCATAGCCATGAACCAGATATTGAAGATTATATTGCTTCAGGATTTTATAAGCTTCCGTCGTATGTCCTACTAAATGTAAGACAACTGGTAGATTATATTGTTTGGCAAGTTCCAATTGAGCGATAAAGATCTTTTTCTGTCCGTTAAAATCAGGATTATTTCTATCCAACCCGATTTCACCGATTGCCCAAATCTTTTTCTGGTGACACAGTTCTTCCAGATCTTTCAATTCCAGATCGCATTCATCATAGCTTGGATGAATTCCTGCACTATAAGCAATTCTATTGTCAGGATTATTTTGGTGCCAAACAATTTCCGTTTGGGTAAGTATCGAAGAGAGCCAAAAACTGATACCTTGTTTGTTTGCCTCTTCCATTAAATGTCTTATCGGCATTAATTTAGCTAAATTTGCCAAATGGCAATGGGCATCAATAACATTCACTTTATTCTATCCTCGGCAAAGTAGATTTAACGGCTTGAAAAACTGTCTCTACCTCTATATTTTTCATACAATTATGATGTTTTTGCGGGCATTTTTTACTGCCATGACTACCGCAAGGCCTACAATTTAAATCAACTTCAAAAACCCTGTCTCCTTCCCGATAAGGATAATAGCCAAATTTCTGAACGGTAGGTCCAAAGAAGGCAAAGGTCATTATCTGCATCGCATTGGCAATATGCATAGCGCCACTATCGTTACAAATCATTAAAGAGCATTTTTCGATAACGGCGGCACTTTCCAGTAAATTAGTAACTCCCGCAAGGTTAATTAACTTGGCATTATTTTTTCCCATAGCATATTCTATTTCGTCACATTGGGGTTTATCACTTCCTCCCCCAATTAAAACAATGCCATAATCATTATCTAAAAGTTTCCGGCAGAGTGAGATATAGGACTTTAGTTCCCAACATTTGGTCTTCCAGATGGAACCGGGAGCAATAGCAATTAATGTCTTTTTAGACAATGGTTTAAGCAATTCATCCGCTTTCTGTTTATCATTAGCTGAGGGGAAAAGCTCTGTTTGCAAATCAAACTCTTGATCGCTAAAAGGTTTCAGCAGGTCTAAATTTTTTACTATCTTATGTGGACCGACCGGATGTTCTATTTTTTTCGTCAGCATCCATTTAGCCGATCCTCTATCAAAGCCAATTCTCTCCGGAATTTTACTTAAATAAAGTATTAAATGTGACCGAAAAGAACTGTGCGGAGTGAGAGCTAAGTCATAATGTTTGGCTTTAATTTGTTGGATAAGTTGCAAAGTAGATAGCAAAACATTTTTACGCTTTTCATCTACAATAACTTCCTGCACATAAGGATTGTTTTTTAAGAGTATGGCTGCTTCAGAAACAACCATTACATCAATTTTGGCATTGGGAAATAATTTGGCAACCGCTTTTATCAAAGGAGTTATTAAAATTACATCGCCAATGAAAGCGGTCTGGACAATTAATATGTTTTGTGATTCTTTCATAGTTTCCTGTGTTTTAATTTGCGTAGGATCAGCATCCTCCGACTACACTTCAGAATTTCTTTCATAGCGTAGTATATAGTCCTAAGTATTTATCTACCATCTGCTCTTTGCTAAATTCCTGCACGCTTTGCAAAGCTTTTTTTCCATATTTTTCTCTCAAAGCACGATCATTAGCCAGTTTCAAAATCGCTTGGGATAGTTCCACCGGATTTTTAGGAGAAACCAGTAAACCATTTTCTCCGCTCTTAATCATTTCTGCAATTCCTCCGGTTTTTGTCCCAATTACAGGAAGTCCTACACTCATTGCTTCCAAAATGGATGTTCCCAAACCTTCCGCAGAGGAAGCCAAAACAAAGATGTCTAATATTTGTAAAAATTGACCCACTTCTTTTTGGAAACCAGTGAAAACAATATGACCTTGCAGGCCAAGTTCGAGAGCCATTTTTTGCATCTCCGGAAGTAAAACCCCATCTCCTACAGCCATAAAAAAAAGTTCCTGATTTTCTTTTAGTGCCAAGGCAGCGGCTTGTAAAAAATTAGGATAATCTTTTTCTCTGGTAAAGGCAGCTACGGTTCCTACTATTATGCTTTTTTCAGGAATATGCCAGAGTTCTTTCATATTTTCCGGAACTGCTACATTAGTGAATTTATTGATATCTATTCCACTGTGGATAACGGCAATTTTGGTTTCAGGAACGCCACAGCTAATCAGAATTTCCTTAATATTTTCCGATATGGCAACGATTTTATTTACTGCCTTGGATTTATATTTAAATGAGGAAAAAATATTTTTATTAATAGGATAAACCACTCTGCGAGTAGCTACAAGTTTTAGATGAGGATAAAATAATTTTGCCATTAAACCCCAACTAAGTGAATGACTGCTATGCAACTGCAAAATATCATAAGCATTTTTTCGGCATAACTGAGATAATTTAAAACCAGCAGACAGATCAAATTCTCCGTTAAAAGATAGCAAGTGACAATGTAGATTATTTTCCTTAAAATATTGTTGCAAAGCAGAACCCGGACAGCACAAAAAACCGCATTCATATTCTTTTTTCAGCATACCTTCATAAAGGTAAACTGCCTGCTGTTGACCTCCTCGCCAACTTTTTTCCGTATCTATATGCAGCACCTTCATTTTTGCATTTTCCCCAAAAGATGATAGCGATACCAAATTCCCCAAGCGGAATTTTTACAAAGAATAAAACCCGTAGCTCCATCCAGAAAGCCCAGCTGGAAAATGAACATTTTGCAAAATTTATTAATGCCTCTTGCCAAAGCCATAAGTTCATTGGATTTTTTTCCTTGCTGATAAAGTTGTTTAGCGCTTAATTCAGCATAGAAACGCATTTTAGCAAAATGCTGTTCGCGGGTGGGATTGGTATAATGCCAAAGATAATGTTTACATTTTTTTATCGGTTGAGAGGTCTGAATGCCTTCATGCACCAATTTTTCGTTAAATCTGCTTTTTTTGCGGTTAAATAAACGCACCGGTGCATCATTTTGCCAACCGCAAAACCGAATTGGTTTATCCAAATAGAAAGAGCGCCTTTTTATGCGCCAGGCAGAATTGTCAAAATTCCTTTTTTTAAGTTCCTGAAGTTCTTTTTGCAGTTCAGCACTAAGTTCTTCATCAGCATCGAGGGAGAGAATCCAATCATAATAAGCAAGATCAACCGCTTTTTGTTTCGCTTTGCCAAATCCCTTCCATTGATCCAAATAATAAACTTTTGCACCCAGATTTTTACAGATATTCACCGTTTCATCATTTGAGCCAGTATCCAAAACCACAATTTCATCGGCAAAAGCAAGTGATTTAAAGCAGCGGGTTATATTTTGGGCTTCATTTTTTACAATCAGAACTGCGGAAAGGGATTCCATCTACACATCTTCCAGTTCATTTTGCTTGCGGATTGTTAAAAAGCAGTTCAAGGGAAAATTTCCCCTCTCATCTTTTTAAGAGAATATAGTTCTTAAAAGTGCCCATCTGCTTTCCACCGTTGAAGTGCTTTTCCATCAAAGTTAAAAAGCGATATTTCCATTGTTCATGTTTATGCGGTTCACGATAAGGATTGGGTTTGCCGGTTAATTGTAATTTATCTTGCCAGTTAAAATTAGCTATCATATTTTGCATCACTTTAGGATGAGTTCCGGCAAAAACAGCCAATTGAGAAAGGGGCCCATAATCAAAATATTGAGGAGCTTTTTGATAATATGCCTCCGCTTTTTCTCTTCCCCAGTGGATAGAATTTAATGCTTTGCATTTATTTTGCATCAAATTGGGCGGACGCACCCAACCGTAATGATAAATTTCGGCATCCACTTTGGCTACTTTTAATTTTCGGGTGCCTGTTTCTTGACGCGGATTATCGTAATCTTCAAAATAGCGAAAGGACTGAGCACTTTGATATGAATGAATATGTGGCTCATTTCGAATAATTCTGATTTCAAAAGGATACCAACCATGCCCATTATGATAGTGATAATAATCGCCCCAAAAGTGTTTATAAGAAAAGAGCAAACCCTCTACTTCCCTATCGTTTAGCAATTCCTCACAGCGCGCTTTGATGACAGGTAAATATTTTTCGTGCACCACCTCATCCGCCTGCAAATAAAAAAGCCAATCACCGGTGCATTCTTTTTTAGCGATATCAGTTTGCCAAGCATTTATCATCCCACGCTGACAAAGTTTTTCTTCCCACACAGTATCTATGATCTTAATTTTGGGCTCGTTCAAAGCCAGAATGCGTTCTCTTGTTTCATCATCAGGATCACCCTTACCCACGGCAATGACAAATTCATCACAAATAGGCAGAATACTTAAAATGGATTCTATCACCGGATAATACAGTTTAATTCCGTTGCGCACAAAAGAAAAGCCACTTATTTTCATTTTGCCTTTTAGCTCCAACATCTGTAAATAAAACTATTTTCCATTTTGCAAATTATAAAGATATTGATAGCGAGAGCAACTTTGCATCAATTCAGAATGACTTCCCATTCCCACAATTTTTCCCTTTTCCAAAACCACTATTTTATCCGCTTTCAAAATAGTGGAAAGTCGATGTGCAATCAGAATAACGGTTCTGTTTTGGGTCGCTTTGTCAATTGCCATTTGCACTTTTTGTTCGGAATCCGTATCCAGAGCGGAAGTTGCTTCATCAAAAATTAAAATGGGAGGGTCACCCACAATGGCACGAGCAATGCAAAGTCGTTGTTTTTGTCCCCCAGATAAATCGGAACCCTTACTGCTTAATACTTCATCATATTTTGTGGGCAGCTCATTGATAAATTCTTCCGCATTGGCAATTTGAGCCGCCATAGCTATTTGTTCGTCGCTAACTTCATCCTGAGAACCATAAGCAATATTTTCTTTGATGGAACGCGAAAACAAAATTGATTCCTGGGTCACGACTCCGAATAATTTGCGCAAGCTATCCAATTTTATGTCTCTTATATCTATGCCGTCTATTTTTATGGCACCGTCAGAAACATCATAAAGCCGATTCATCAAATTGGCAATAGTGGTTTTCCCACCGCCACTGGAACCGACAAAAGCAACTTTACTGCCTTTGGGGATAGTTAAACTAAAATGTTTCAGTACTGGCTTGGATTCTTTATAGGCAAAAGTGACATCATCAAAGGTTATCTCTTTTTCAAATGTATCTTTGGCTATGGCGTCCTCTTTGTCCTTTATGCGGGATTCCTGATTTATCACCAAGGCAATTCTATCCAGCGAAACAAGCGCTTTTCGAATGTCAGTATAGACCTGAGTAATCACTTTTAAGGGATGTAGCATTGAGAACAGCGCAAATAAAAAAGCAGTAAAATCACCTAAAGAAAAACTACTGCCCGGAGCAAGAATCATATTTCCGCCAATAATGATTACCACTATTCCTGTGATAGCAGTATTAAGTTCCGTGATTGGAGTGCTTAAAGAAGCGTAATATTGTGACTTATACCACAATTTGTAATGCTTGTTATTTATTGTTTCGAACTTTTTTCGCTCATAATGTTCGTGTCTGAATGCCTGCACAATCTTCATATTATTCAGCACTTCTTCTACATTGGAAAAAAGATTGGAGAGCTGTTCCTGAATGCGTTTGGAATATTTCTTTATTTTTTTGCCCAAAATCCCTATTGTTAAAGAAAAAATCGGCAAAACAATAATGCTGTATAACATCAAAGTTGGATTCAGTAAATACGCAATCCTCGCAAAGACAATAACCGTAACCAATTCGCGGCTTACATTTATAAAAGAATTGATCAGCTGTTCACTAACTATATCTACATCACCCACCATTCTAACTATCGCATCCCCCACCCGATGACGACTAAAAAAAGTGAGGGACTGATTTAAATAACGATTAAACATATAATTGCGAATATCGCGAATAGTTCTTCCCCGCAAGGAATTGAAAAAGATCTTATGCAACAAAAAGAATACATTTTTAAATAGGATAATTATGAAAATAGCTATGCATAAACCATACAAAAGAGAAAGCGAATCCGTTTTCAGCATTAGTAATTTTGTGCTTTCCCATAAGGAATCGTAATTTTGCAGAGCGGCAAAAAATCCTCCGGAAGAAGCGAAATGCTGCTTGATTATTTCTCCCAAAGCGGATAGAAATGCACCGAAATTGGTATAGCTTAAATTGATTTTACCTGGCTTGAAAACATAATCAAATAAGGGAATTACCAGTGTTATGCTTACTCCATTGAATAAGGCAAAAAGTAGCATACAGATAAATCCGGCAAGTAAATAATGCCAGTATTTCAGCATCATCCTGAAAATCAGGATAATATTATTCCATCGTTGTTTGCTTTTTCTTTTCATAGCTATTATTTTCCCATAAAAAAATGCCAGCATTTGCTGGCAAGTAAAAAAGTGGCACGCCCTAAGGGAGTCGAACCCCCAACCTTCTGATCCGTAGTCAGATGCTCTATCCAATTGAGCTAAGGGCGCAATTAATGACCATAAATATTCTATCCCCTATTTTGTCAACTTTTTCTTC
>JBDKSF010000041.1 GCA_039680785.1 Candidatus Cloacimonas sp. | reverse complement strand
GTGTCTATCACTAATGCAGGTCTCTTTCGTCTTTGTTCCATGGTTTTCTCCTCTTTAAATCTGATATATAGAAAAGATAACCAAATATCTTATTGATGCAACATTAAATAATGGACGCTATACTAGTTTCTCAAATCTATACATTTCTTTATCCATCATCTCTCTGCCCTCATCTCTCTGCTCTCAGCACTTCTGCACTTTAAATCAAGCTTGTTAGTTTTTGATGGCCTGAAACATTTTCCAGAAAGCCCGCTTCTATAGATTTGGCAATAGATATACAACCCAAGTTTGCTTCAATTGCTTGTTCGCGGGTTAGGGTATTCAAATCAAGATCGGGTAAAAGTTTCTTTTGAGCTCTCATCACTTTCATCCAAACTGAGGGCCAGGAACTCATTGCTTTTCCTTTTCGTCGATTTTTGGAATTGTAAGCATTGATATACTTGTCGCAATCCTTTTTGTAATCAGCAGACAAGTTAATCCTACGGGCAAAAGCATAAATCTCTTTAGTAATACTGTGATCGGGTACAAAATTAACAGTCCCCTTTCTTTTGGCAATCAACTTATTCAATTTTGAATTGTAGTAGATTACCATATCATCCATATTTCCGGTAAAACCGGGCAAAGCAAGTTTTACTGTTGCTTTCATTTTGTTTCTCCCATGTTTTTTGTAGGGTCATTCATTTTTTTGACCCTCTACTTATATGGGGGTGACAAAATGGATTAAAATGGTGACAAATATGAGAAATTTTTATAATGACTGTATAAATCAGTTAATATAGATATCCAACTTACTCATACACATACAGATGCAATCATTAAAAAAATTATTTTTGAGCTTGGCTCTCCCTTTTTTTAGAGTGCCCCAATAAATCACAATCTGCAAGTTAAGATTCAACTTTTTCCCGTCTTCTACCAAGTAATATATGTTGCAACTACCGTGGCACAATTAGGTAAAAAGCCAATTAACAGGACATTATCTGCACGACAGGTATGTAGGCAAGGGTTATTTTTTCTACAACAAACATTCTATCTTCGCTTTCCAGATTTGGTCGAAAGCCAGTTTTTGACATTGATTAAAATCACTTGCTAAAACAAATAAAATTGGTTTATGCTCTTTTGTAGAATTAGAATTCGGTTGTTCAACTTACAGCTTCGCCCCGTGGCTTATGCATTTAGTATTGCGTAAGGCATTGATAATTATAGCTGGTAGAGTATTATATTTGAACTGGGATGGATTTCTTAGAAAGGGCGGAATGACAAAAAACAGGAACAGAAAGACAAAAAGCAGAGCAGATAAAAAAATTGACTTCGAAATTACCTTTTAGGGAGGTAATTGGGAAGTCATAGAGGTTATGTCTGAAATTCTTTGCTGCCCTGTATTTTATCGGTAAATTAGCCATAGTTTTATAATACTCTCGTTCATATTTTTTATAATCGAGTTCACAATTGAAATTGGGGCTGTGATTGTCAATCTTTTTTTAGAGGCAAATTGAGCATTGAAGAGAACGAGGATAAAAGCAAGGAAGATAAGATAAATTAGGATAAGATGTTAGCAGTGTGGAAAAAAATCTATGCCCCACGCAGATTTCGCTGATGACGCAGAGAAAAAAGATAAAAAATATCTCTCACAGATTACACTGATTTCACAGATGAAAGAGTTGAGGGCGGAGGGCTGAGGGCAGAGAGCTTAGGGCGGAGAGAAAAAATGGTTCACGCAGATTTCGCTGATTACGCAGATTAAAATGAGAATAGGTAGGTGATGAACAGGATGAAAAGGATTTTGGGGATTAGGATTTGATGGCTAAGGGCAGAGGGCTGAGGGCAGAGAGCTTAGGGCGGAGAGAAAAAATGGTTCACGCAGATTTCGCTGATTCCGCAGATAAAAAAGATAATCGGTAGGGGATGAACAGGATGAAAGGGATTTTGGGGATTTGGATTTGATGGCTGAGGGCGGAGGGCGGAGAGCGGAGGGAGGATTTAACTTGACGCAGATTAGCTTAGTGAGAAAGAGGTAAAAAAAGCAATAGATGGTAAATAAATAAGATGATCTCTATAGTAATAGACAGTAAAGTGACTCGTTGGACGAGGGAAATAAAATATGTGTTTGGCTTTATTTTCCAGACCTTGGGATATAACTTTCGTTTTCTGGAAGAGCTGGAAGAGCTGAAAACAAACGATATTTTGCTGATATATGGTTACACAGAGCCCACTCCGGAAGAGCTAAAAGGTCTGGCAAAACATTATATCACATTATTCATTCCTTGTGATCCAGATTTTTTTGATACCAAAGCATACGGTGCAGACCGTTTGAGAAGATGTATTCGGGAAATAAAGTTGTTGAATATAACGCCGATTATTTCAGCCCGCAGATTTGACTACCCAGCGGAAAATTATACGGAAAGTGACATCAGTGGTGGGAAAATCAATTTTGACTTGGTGGGTAACATCTTTTTGCATCTAAGCAATCTGGAAGAAAGTAGTGATGCCGGCTCAATGGAAAATGGCTATTATCCTGATGGTGCCAGTGTTTTTTACAACTATCGAGAAACGCCAATTGTAGATAATTTGCTGTGGCTGGTGGATTCGCTGATCAAAGAACACTGCCGCGCTAAAAATAATTGCATTGCTCAAAAGTTATTATGGCCATCCGCTCAACAGGCAGCTGTGCTTTTATCACATAGTATAGATGATTTGCAAAAATGGAATGCCTCTTCGCTAATCCTTTCCCTCCCTGACGATTTGGCAAGGTTATTTACTTTTCGCTGGAAACAATTGGCACATACGATTAAAGGTAAACTCCAATATCTTTTTACTAACTACGAGCTTAACTGGAATTTTGATGAGTTTTTAAATCAGGAAAAGGACTCCAATTGTCGTAGCACATACTATCTGGCAACCGAGGCAAATGAAGATATTGATTACTCTCTGGAAGATCCTGATCTGCAGGAAGAAATTCAGAAAATCTTGCATAGCGGAAATGAAATAGGTCTTTTGGCTACTGCCGATAAACTTACCCAGGATGAGTTTTTAACGCGTAAACAGATATTGTTGCATCTGCTGGGTAAAGAGAAATTGGGAATCAGGCAGCTGGGCTATAAAATTAATAATTCTATCCGCGATTTGCATAATAAAATCTCTCCGAGGTTTAGTCAAAACACTGCGTTTCAATCACTTCCCGGATATAAAAACGGAATGAGCTTACCCTGGCAACCTTGGATAAATGGCTCCAAAGCTGATTATTGGGAAATTCCTACCATATATAGAGATGAATATTTAAAGATTAATAAACATAACTATCTGCAATTGGAAGACGCTAAACATCAACTGAAAAAGTTCTTCCAAAACGCATTGCGCACACATAGTATATTCAGCACGGATTTCACGATTGCCAGTTTCAGCAATATCAGCTATATGAATAAACTCTATCCTTATCTATTGGCACTAATTAAAAGTAGTAATACCTATCTGACTACGGCAGGGGAATTAGTTGACTGGTGGGAAAAGCGAAAAAGAGTTACGATAAATGAAAACGAAGATCAGATCGGATTGATGTTTCCAGATAATTTGGAGAGTTTTACACTGTGCTTGCATGGAAATCCGAAAATTAAAGAAGTGGTGGAAATGCCGGCAAAAGTGAAAGGAAACCAGATACAGTTTACAAATATCAAAGCGGATTCTATAGCGGTGATCGTACTGGAGGGAAGATGAAAAAACCTCTCACAGATTACACAGATTACACAGATAAAAAAAGAATAGGTAGGGGATGAACAGGATTTTGATTTGCTGAGAGCAGAGGGCTGAGAGCGAAGAGAAAAAGAGCTCACGCAGATGACGCAGATAAAAAAAGAATAGGTATGGGATGAACAGGATTATTGAGATTTTAGGGATTTAAAATTGAAGTTCCGTAGGAACGACAGATATTAACGACGGGTTTTAACCCGGCGAGGAAAATAAGAGAGAAAAAAACCTCTCACAGATTACACAGATTGCACAGATAAAAAATGATATAAGGACAAAGATGAAAAAGGTATTACACCTACAGATGTTACCAGTTATGTATGGTGCGCAGAGGTTTTCTTTGCACCTTTTAGATAGTTTAAGCAAAGACGAATTTGAAATTTGGGTTGCCAGCAAACCCAGTGGAGAATTTGTTCAGGAAGTAAAGAGCCGAGGTTATAAATATATCCCGCTCCCTACTTTTCGACATCAGATTTGTCTTTGGGATTTAGTAACCTTTGTTCATTTACTCTATATATTCAAAAAGCATAGTTTTGATATTGTGCATACTAATGGTTCCAAGCCAGGTTTTTTAGGTAGAATGGCTGCCCGTTTATGTAAAATCCCTTTAATTATTCATACCTCACATGGTTTTTCGTTTCAGGATAATCAAAATCCGTTTGTATATCGTTTTTTTAAGCTTGCCGAAAAGATTGGTAACTCCCTGGGGGATTTTACTGTCTTTGTGAATAATTCCGATCGGTTTAATGGCATAGAGTTGGGATTAATAAAGCCGGAAAAGGCGTTAACCATTTATAATGCACTGCCCCGCAAATTTAATCAAGAGCTGCAAGATATTGCCAAAAATAGAAAGGAAGCTCAACAAGAAATTATTATCGGTTCCACTTTACGCTATTCCACTCAAAAAAATGTAATAGATTTAATATCCGCTTCCTGTAATGCTTGTATAAGCGAACCCAAACTTAAATTCATCTATCTTGGTGATGGCGAATATTATGATTTGTGTAAAGCAATCATTCATAGTTATGGCTTGGAAGAAAGGATTTTACTGGTGGGTTGGGATAACGATGTGCTGCCTTGGCTGAAAATATTTAATGTCTTTGTTCTGTATTCGCGTTGGGAAGCAATGCCCTTCAGTATTATCGAAGCAATGAGTTCTGGTTTGGCAATAATTGTTTCCGATCTGCCATCTCTAAAAGAACTGGTAAATAATGAAACCGGTTACATAGTTCCTCTAAATAACAACGCCGAATTAGTGAAGACCTTTGTAAAAATAGTTAGAGACCCCCAAACCGCATACCAAAAAGGTCAGCTGGCAGCCCTAAAGATAAATGAGCTCTGTAATTATGAAACAATGGTCAGTTCTTATAGAGAGCTGTATCGATCTACCAAACCCGAAACAACAAGGATATAATTAATGATCAATATCTACATTCTAATAGTGCTGGAAGCGGTGGTAATTTATCTTGCTGGGCATCTGCTATTCCCTTTAAACTTGAAATTTTCCCACAAACTAAAGCTGATTGCCTATCCCAATGAACGCAGAATAAACAAAAAACCGATTCCGGAAGCAGGCGGACTTTGTTTTGCGCTGCCAATCTTAATTGCGCAAGCAACTTTTGGCATTTTCAGTGGCAATGTGGAAATCGGCAAAATGCTTTTGGAGCTTGCGGGAGTGGGTTTTTTAGCTCTCCTTTTCGGACTTTGGGATGATCGATTTGAAAGCCGTGCTCGTTACAAATTTTTATGGCAGATATGCTTAGCAGTGATAATGTATCTATGTGGCTATAAGGTTTTATATTTAACTAATCCCTTTGGCAATGAATTTGTTTTGGACTGGTTGGCTTTTCCCGTAACTATTTTCTGGTATTTGCTAATGTTCAATGCCATTAATTTTATTGATGGACTGGATGGTTTGGCTTGTGGGATAACGATTATTGTGTGTGCAGTTTTGCTTACCATTGGCATCAAAGATAAAAATCAGATGGTAATTGCGCTTTCCAGTTTTTTGATAGCTGGCAATTTGGCTTTTTTGCACTATAATTTTTATCCGGCAAAAATTTTTATGGGAGAAACGGGAGCTTTATTTATCGGGCTCAATCTGGCGGCGATTTCAACTGCCACTACCGCTCAATATAAAGGTATTACTTCAATGACTTTAATGGTTCCTCTGGCGGCTTTGGCAGTTCCGGTTTTGGATATTATTCTGGCTATTTTTCGGCGATTACGCTTGGGAAACATTTTTCAGGCAGATAAAAAGCACATTCATCATACAATGTTGGAATTTGGCTTTTCCCAAAGAACAATAGCGATTATAGTATATTTTGTAACATTGATGTTTGGATTGATTGCGATCGGCTTTTCTTTTTCATCCAAGAAAGTGCTTTTTACTTTACTTTTGGGGCTTTTTGCCTTTATGGTGATTCTTGCCTACTTACTTATGCGACAGGAGCAAAAAAAATGAGAAAGCTATTTATCTTTGCCACTATGCTGATGAGTGTTTGTTTGTCTGCTCAGAGCTGGAAGACCTATACTAATACCAATCATATTTATGATTTAATTTTAAAGGGAAATGATCTATATTGTGCCACTTGGGGTGGAGTGCTAAAATTAAATTCGATAAATGATTCAGAAGACCTCAGTTCTTATTCGGAAACAAATGTATATAATAAAGGCAACGGGTTAGTTTCCAATGACATAAGAACTCTTACATATATTGATTTTTCGGAAAGTTTGTGGATGGGTTCTTCGGATAATGGAATCTCCATCTTAAGTCAATTAGGGTTTCAGGATATTGGTAGCGATTTGGGTTTGCCGTCATTAAAAGTTACCCGAATAATTGAACACGAATCTACCATTTTAGTCGCCACTTCCGAAGGACTGGCTGTTTTTTATTATCTGCCGAGTGTTTCTTTCCCCTTAATGCTACATCAATATACTTCTGCCACTACTTCCGGAGGAATGGTTGGAAACAATATTGTAGATATGTTGCTGGCGGACACGGGAACTCTTTTTTTAGCCACAACCAATGGAGTAAGTTATGTCCCTTTGGATTCATTGGATATTGACTCCGCTTGGAAAACGATACAAGGAGTTGGTAATCCTGTTTTAAGTGGAGGAAATCCCATTTTATCGGCAAATAGTGATGATCTTGCCATCGGTTTTTATGACAAGGTTTATGTGCATTCTTTAGATATGAACGGCGGTTCCTGGCTAAACTATAATGTAGGCAATATGTTAACCGGTAAAGATGTATCTTCTGTTTTGTTGGATTCCCAATCCCGTTTATGGGTTGCGTATGCCAGTTGGAAAGAAGCAACCTCAAGCTATACAAATACAACCGATTCTCTTTTCACTTTGATAGAAAATAATACTTATGCCCATATTCTGAAAGAAACAAACGGCTTGGGCTATAGCCCCATCAGCAGAATTTTGGAAATAAACGGTAAAATATATCTTTGTAGCTGGGGGGAAGGATTTTTTAGACAAGAAGATGACACTTGGATTAACTATGATCCTGCTTGTATCGGTTTTCCCAGAATTGGTCAAGTGGTAACTGACAATAATTATAACTTATGGTTTGCCAGTGGCTATATGTCCAATCTTCCGGTAAAAAAAGGTTCTATGGGAGTTAGTAAATTTGCTGATGGCGATTGGAAAACCTTGAACATTCATAACAGTCCAATTCATACCGACAATGTTTTGGGCATAGCTGTTGACCACTTAAACCGAAAATGGTTTGCCACTTGGGATAATTCTTCCAGTCCTCAAGGTTGGGAAAAAGGAATTAGTATCTATGATGAGGATAATAATTCCTGGGTGCATATTTCAGACGAAGGGATCCGTCATTACGATAATGTATCCGAAACCTGGAGTATTTATGATACTTCCACGCGTTTATCTACTGGCACCATTGGAGGAATCTATCCAGCAAGTGATTCTTTAATGATGGTGATGTGTTATATTGGAGGTGTAGATATTCTGAATATGAATTTTGAGAAAGTTGCTCATTTTTCTCCTGCCAATACGCTATATAATAGTGTCCTTTATGGATATTATAATGGACAGCAATATTTTATCGGAACTAATAATGACAGAGGGCTTACTATCTGGAATAATGATTCTCTTCCTGTTACCGGAGGTGATTATTGGGTTATTCCTTCTCCGCCAAATTTGAACAATTGTGTAGTTTATGGAGTGGTCACCGTTGAAACTCCTTACGAAGGAAAACAACATTGGATTGCTGCCAGCACGGGTGTTTTTATGTGGAATGAAACTGACTGGTATCGCTATGACACAATGATCAAACGCTATAAATATAGCCCTATAAGTCATCAGTGGGAAAATGATATTTTGTATTATGTAGATGAAGAACGCCTTTTTGGATCTGTCCGAACAACTCCTACTTGCATATATTTGGATGCGCAAAATAGAATTTGGCTTGGGAGTATGGAAAATGGACTTTCCGTTTATGATCCATATACGGAAAGGTTTACCAATTATTTTTATCCAAATTACCCTCTCATTTCCAATTATATTACTTCGCTGGGTTTTGATCCGGTTGCCGGAAACCTAATAATCGGAACCCCGGATGGATTTAATACTCTTAGAATCAGCAGAACAGTTAAACCCTTAACTACCCTGCAAAATTTAAAGGCATTTCCCAATCCGTTCAGACCATCCATTCATCCCTATCTGCAAATTGTAAATATGCCAGTGGATAATATGCCTCCCGGAAAAGCGGATTGCAGAATTTATGACGCCTCAGGAGCGTTAGTAATGAAATTGAAAGAAAATGCCTTCAGTCGTTTCCAGTGGGATGGAAAAAATGCAAACGGAAAACAGTGTGCCAGCGGTATTTACTTTTTTGTGGTGGCTGATGATGCAGGTAATGTGAAAAAGGGAAAGCTCGCTATCATTAATGATTGAAATAAGACCTCTCACAGATTACACTGATAACACAGATAAAAATAAGAATAGGTCTGGGATGAACAGGATTTTGGGGATTTTAGGATAATTTTACAACGAAAACAACGAAAATATTTCACGCAGATGACGCAGATTACGCAGATTGCAAAAGAGAATACATCTTTGGGAAGAACGATTTCCTCGTCGTTCTCCTTACAAACGAATTATGTAGTTTCCGCTCTATTTTAGGATTGTCTAATAGTTTGTTTGTTGTGGTTGACGAGGACGTCAACCCTCCTGTATTCTCGCCGGGTTAAAACCCTTCGCTCAAATCTGTCGTCCCGCTGGGACTAATTGTAGCTGTTACTATTTGCGCCGGGTTAAAACCCGTCGTTAGTATGTATCGTCCCGCTGGGACTTTTTTATATCTTTTATTTCGAGGGGCTTACGCCACCATCGCTATCTTTGTGTCGTTCTTTGAGTTAAAATCGGTTTTGTTTGTGATCTTCCACATCAATTCATTCTTTTCCCCTATCTTTGAATAAGGTCA
>JBDKSF010000040.1 GCA_039680785.1 Candidatus Cloacimonas sp. | reverse complement strand
TGATAGTGAGAGTTTTCCTGCCTCGCAAGGTCTCCCATAGCATTGTGAAATTTGTGGTTAGATTTTGGGCGAGAACAGTGATTCTTTCCACAGGTAGCAAAGTGGAAGTTGTGGGGAAAGAAAATTTGCCTGAAACTAATAATATTTGTTTTGTCAGCAATCATCAGGGTTTATTTGACATTCCGCTTATTCTTGGCTTTTTAGGCAAGCATACCGGTTTTGTGGCTAAAAGGGAACTTTTTAAAGTTCCGGTTTTACGCCAATGGATGAGAGAAATGCCCTGTACTTTTATTGATCGGAGAAATCCCAAAAAGGCAATGGAAACGATCAAAAAGAGCGCAGAACTTATTAAACAAGGGAATCCGCTGGTTATTTTTCCGGAAGGGACACGCAGTAAAAGTGACACCGTAGGCAAGTTTCATTTGGGCAGTTTAAAACTTCCTCTTCTGGCAGAGGCAGTTATTGTTCCTATAGCCGTAAAAGGTAGCTGGAGAATCTACGAAACTGACCACAAAATTCACCCCTCTTCCGTTAAATTGAATATTTTACCTCCCATTTTGCCCACGGATGCCATTTACACAGATAAACAAGCACTTGCCAACTATTTACATTCTGCAATTTCAAACGCTGTGGCAGAAATGTAATTGACATTCTATCCAGTAGAGGTTAGATTTATGAGAGGGTATGTTGGCGATTGTAAATATATTCACCAGAGGGTAGTCGGAGCTTGCCACAGCTCCGCAAAATAAAGCACAAATCATTTTCCAGTTCTCTTTTGGCATTCAACAAACTTTTTGGCAAACTGCAAGCTTATAACCCATTCATTTCCAGTGCATCAGTTGCTTATATCTGCCCCTCTTTTCTTACCATTTTCCTATTATTTCCCTACTGACAACCGCTATGTATCTCGTAACCAACCCGTATCGTTCTCGTATCTGATACGGGTTGGTTACAGGAAAATTATGAAAAGCGTTTCAGCAGGCAGCGAGGAAGGGACAGAGGAAATTTAGTCAACCAATTGAGGGGTTTTCAGTTACCATCTGAGGACTAACAATTATAAAAAGTTCACTCCTTCAGGAATGGGAGATTTTGGTGTAGGCGATAAACAGTGCTTTTCCTCCGAAATAACCTGCGGCTGCTTGCACGAGATTAACCGGTAAATCCGTTATGGCTACTGCCAAACCCAAATTGGGAAAAAGCCAGCAACCGACAAAATAACCGACGATCATAATGAGAACTGCAAAAGCAGGATACAGATTTTGCTGCCATTTCCTGCCCGGTTTTGCCAAGCCAGCGACCAATCCTTCCAGACCTTTAACAATAAGAGTTATGGGTGCAAAAACGGGAAAACCGATTAAATCGGCAAGCGCGGAGCCAATTCCTCCGGCAATCAAACCGGTTTTCCAGCCAGCAAAAAGTCCGCTGAAGATAATAACTACATCGCCTAAATTGAAATAACCCCCACCGGGGACCGGGATACGCACCAGAAGCGTAGCAACCATTACCATAACTGTAAGTCCTACAATAATATACCATTTCATTTTGTCTCCTTTGTCAGGTGTTTTATTCTATTTCATTTGTGGGGTTGGAAGCGGGAACTTTATGGCAATGCCAGATGCGTTCATCGATCATTTCCCCCTTCAAGATTGCTTCATTGATCACATAAATAATGAGCGCCAAAAGCACGATCAAGCGTTTCCGAAATTTTCTTGGCAAAGATGCAGACCTGGTTTGTTCGCTGGGAATGCAGTCCACAAACAAACACAAATCGGAATAGGAAGAGAAAGCAAGTTTATAAAGTATCTTACCTAAGATAACATATTTCAATTTTTCTATTCCCCAAGGAATATCTAAAAAGGAATTTAACTGTAGCCAGTTTATTAAGACCTGGATGAACAGTAAGCTGCTGATAAGTAAAGTAGTTCGGGTTAATCCATAATGAATCCATTCTGCCCGGCTTTTACCAATTTGGAAAACGGCAAAAATTACATAAACGCTAACTAACAATAAAACAAAAGGTAAGAGATGCAAAATTTTTTTTATTATTCCTTTTACGGAAAAAGACCAACAGCTTAGCAGAAATATTACACCCAGCACAATGAATTGAATGGTTTCATCTTCCAAATAAACGATGCAAAAGAAGATGAAAAACAAAATTAACGATAGGACAACTAAACCTAATCTATACAGTGGTTTCATATACCTTACTTAGCGTGGGTGTAATAACTTGAAAATTAATCTCCGTAGCCATTTGAGCAGATAATGCGGAAGAATGATCACAGAAAATGAGGCAGAACGGGAACTTATTCTCGTTCAAATAGTTAAAAATAAGGGGAAGGTGGCGGTTTTCATCCACAAGGCAATAAACCGGGCGAGGTTCTTGAGCGTATGTTTCCGATAAATTACTTAGCAAATACTGCAGGCAATCCAATTCTCCATTTAATTTCAGCTCCGGTTTATAAAAAGCGGAATGCGATTTGATGGCATACGCTTGTAGGTGAAAAAGCTGCTGTAAATATAGTCGGTAACACAAGTCCTTTTTATTATTTATGGCAGGCAGTAAAGAATGTCTGATAAAAGAGCTTTTGCCGCTACCATTCTCTCCTTGCAAATGATAGATCTTGCCGGGCGTAAAATTTAGTTTGTGTTCGATTAACAAACTAAAAGAGCTCCAGCAGAAAACCTGTCCTGAGGGTATTTCAATCATCTTCTGTGTCCATAACTATCTCTTTGCCGCTATTCTGGATGATTTCTTCAATGGCTTGTCGGCGTTTAGGGTACAGGGATTGGGTTAAATTTTGGAACCGAATTTTGCGGGCAGGAGAATAAATTGCCAAAAGTGCCATCAGAATTACTTTCTGCCCTCCCGAAAGTTCATTAATCTTATACATTTTATTCAGGGCTTTACCCGTGATTTTTTCAAATTGGGAAAAAAGCTGATTAGTTGCCGTTTCATCCAGATTGTAAATAAGTAGTTCGTCTCTTAATTCGTCACAAGATATAAGTGGAATTTCTGCATCTGCCAATAAAAAGTCCTTATGAATCATTAAAACTCCAAAAGCAACTGGCGGAGAGTCAGGGATTCGAACCCTGGGTACCTGAAATAGGTACAACGGTTTTCGAGACCGTCCCGTTCAACCGCTCCGGCAACTCTCCTATTATGGTTATAATTTGCGTTTAATACTGAAAAAATCCTTTAGCAGTGAGGAACATTCATCTGCCAAAATACCGCTCACTACGGTAGGATGATGGTTAAAACTTTTATCTTTCAGAACATTGTAGATGGAGCCAACTACTCCCGCTTTGGGGTCTTTGGCGCCATAAACGATAGTTCCCATTTTACTTAAAATAATCATTCCAGCACACATCAGGCAGGGTTCTAAAGTTACATATAAAGTATAGTCGTAAAGGAACCCAGGTTCTGAAGCAAGAATTTTGTCAATAAGCAGTTTTTCACAATGTGCCAAAGGATTGGCTAATTGACGGCTACGATTATGCTCTCGTAAAACAATGTTGCCATCTTTAACTAAAACTCCCCCCACTGGTATTTCATCTTCTTGGGCTGCAATTTTGGCTTCCAATAATGCTTCTTTCATAAAAATATAATGATCTTGTTCAGAAAAGCAAATCATGGTTCAGTGTAAATAACTAATCTGGCTGTTTTAACTTTCTCGCTTAACCATTTTTCAAACCAGTCATCAGGAAGAGTTTGTTCGTAAACGGCTTTAATGCGTTCAAGGTCAATTTTGGTTTTAACGGGACGAAAATTGATCACTTTGGGAACGATAATAACTTCATCCTGAATGAGTTGCGGTTGTTTTGATTTATCGAGATATGCTTTTGCTGCCTGAAAATAAATATTGGTTAGCGGTTTTCCAGCCCAAGTGGAATCTATGGTTACATTATCTAATTTAATCAGTTGATATGGTGCAGGAAAATCAGGATTGGCAATCCACTGTTGAACTACCTGCTTATTCTGGCTAATTCTCCGTTCGCGGCTAAGCTCTGCAATTATGTTTTGGCGAACTTCTTCCAAGCTTTGATAGTTTTCGGTTTGCTTTTCCACTACTTCAAAAATGATCCAATCGGAAAGTTCAGCCGAAAATAGCGGTTCAATAATATCGCCGGGTTTTGCACTTTTTAAATATTTAAGTAATTTTCCCTTGATGTCAGAAGCGGGAATAAGTAGTGAATCCGGCTTCATCGGAGGTGTTAAAGTATAGTTTAGATCAAATTCTTCCGCCGCTTTTTCCAGCCCAAGGTTCAAAGCCAGTTTCATAATTTGTTTTGCTTTGGTTTCCGGAGCCAGTAAAGATTTGGCTCCCGGTAATGCTTGCACTACGATTGTGTTATAAAGAGTGAGGGTTTTGGTGCTTTGCATTTTTTGATATAAAACATAGCCCTTTTCATAAGGAATTGGTTCACTGCACATTCCGTTTTCCAATTCACCAATGGCATTAATAACTTGAGCTGGCAATGCATCCGTTTTTTGGTAGCCATTATCAGTAAAACTGGCGATAACGGATTTTGAATCAAGCGTGTTTAAAACATCTTTAACTTCTCTGCCTTGGGAAAGTTCGTTGTGGATAAATTCTGCCATTCTTTTTGCTTCGGTAAGATCGACGCTGTCTGGAATGACGGGAACAAAACAATAACCCAGCCGATAATATAGCCGTAAACTGTATTTATCCAAATTTGCTTGGTAGTAAGAGCTAATTTCGGCATCACTTAAAGATATTTCTGTGGTGGAAGGATCAAATATATATAGTTCCAGGTCTGCATTACTGGCAATAATTTCAGCTACTTGTTTACGGACTTTGGAGGTTAGCATTTCTTTTTCCTGCAGTGCTTTTTGTAATTTGGCATTGGGAATTAGATATTCTTGATAGTGGTTTCTAAGCGCAGTTAAATTTTCCGGTTGATCGGTCATCAAGGATTGTAGATAGAGTTTCTTATTAAAAACGCCATCTGTCTTGAAGCGGGGAGAATTGATAATATGCTCAGGAATGGAATTGGAAAGAGTATCCAAAACCTCGGTCATACTTGCCGAAATGTTATACTTATTATAATAGTCCTTCAAAATGATCGCCTTGGTAATATTGCGCCAGGTATCGTCATATATTTTTTGTTTCTCTTCTTTGGTAGGAGTTCTGCCCGTTTGATAACCAAAAATAGAATAGTGACCTCGGTAGGAATTATAAAAATCCTCCAGAGAAATCTCCTTTCCGTTTACTGATCCTGCAATGGTTGCCGTATTTTGGGCACAGGAAACCAGGCATAAAGCTCCCAGCAAAGTAAGAGTGGTAAAAATCAGGAATCTTTTCATTTTTCTCCCAAAAGTTTGTTTTGTATTTTTTGCAAATACAGCCAAGCATCTACCGGTGCAAGGTTATTGAGCTCAATTTCTTTTAGCTCGTTCAAGATTGGATCGTTCTCGCTGGCTTTATCGGCTAATATTTCAAAGATATCAATTTGTGGAATTTCTTTGTTTAACTTCTTACGAATGGTGGCAGTTAAACCCTGAGGGCTGATTTCGTGTTCTTCCAGGTTTTTTAAAATTTCTTTGGCGCGGCGAATTACTTTTTCCGGAATGCCTGCCAAGCGGGCAACTTGAATCCCGTAACTTTGATCTGATCCACCTCTTTCTATTTTGCGGATAAAAATCATTTCATCATTCCATTGTTTTACTGCCACATTGTAATTTTTGATGTCCGGATATAGATTCTCCAATTCTGTAAGTTCATGATAGTGAGTGGCGAAAAGGGTTAAAGCGTGCTTATATTTCTGAATGAATTCTATAATAGCCCAAGCTAAAGATAAACCGTCAAAAGTAGAAGTGCCGCGTCCTATTTCATCCAGTAAAATTAGAGAATTGGAAGTGGCGGAATTAAGAATGTTGGCGGTTTCAATCATTTCCACTAAAAAAGTGCTCTGCCCTTGTGCCAAATTGTCTGAAGCGCCCACTCTGGTAAAAACGCGATCAAAAATGGGCAGAGTCATTTGACCCGCAGGAACGAAACTACCCATCTGAGCTAAAATAACTAACAGCCCCACTTGTCTTAAATAGGTTGATTTTCCTGCCATATTGGGTCCTGTAATTATGGCAATCGTGGTTTCCGGATAATCCAAATGCGTGTCATTGGGAATAAAATTATCGCTATCCATCAATTTTTCTATCACTGGATGCCTGCCTTCGTCGATATGCAGTTCTCTTGTGTCCGTAAAAACTGGGCGGCAATAATGATTCTGCCAGGATAAAAAGGCAAGGGACGATAATACATCCAGTTCGGCGATGATTTCACTTAAATTTTGAAAACGCGGCAAGGACTCAGCCAATTGTTGACGCAGGTCTTTAAAAAGTTCATATTCCAAGTTTTTAATCTTCTCTTCGGAAGATAACACTTTTGCTTCAAATTCCTTTAAGCGGGGAGAAATGTAGCGTTCGCTATTGGTTAATGTTTGCTTGGGTATATAATAATCGGGAACTTTACTTTTATGAGCGGAGCCGATCTCTATATAATAACCGAAAACGCGATTGTAACCAACTTTTAAATTGTTGATGCCTGTTTTCCTACGCTCATCGTCTTCCAAACGAGCTATCCAGCTTTTGCCATCATAAATGATATCCAGCAATTCATCCAGTTCAGGATTATATCCCTTGGCAAAAATGCCTCCATCGGTTATGGTGATGGGGGGATTTTCACTGATGGCTTTTTCGATGAGCGAAATAATATCATCAAAACTGCCCATATTATTTGTCCAAACAGCAAATTGAGGATGTTCAAAAGGGCTTAGCTTGCTCTGTAAAATGCGGGCAGAATAAAGATAGGACTTTAAGGCAACCAGTTCGCGCGGATTTATTCTTAAAGAACCTAAACGAGTAACCAGACGGGTAATGTCTCCTATCTCTTTTAAAATTATGCGCAGTTCTTTCAGATGGCTGCTTTTATTGATTAAGGATAGAATTATGTCCTGACGCGTAGTGATTTCTTTTAGATTCAAAAGAGGATGCAATAGCCATTGCTGTAAAAGGCGTGAACCCATGGGAGTCATTGTTTGATCAATCACGGAAAGCAAACTTCCATATTTTGTGCCATAACGCAGGGAACGAATTAGCTCCAAATTTCTTCTGCTGATTTCATCCAGCTGCATATATTGAGATAGGGAGTAATACCTTAAAGAAGTGATATGATTTAGGGGAGAAGTATATAATGATTGAACATAAGCTAAAGCGGCTCCTGCTGCCGTAGCTCCCAAAGTTTTGTTATGCGCTCCGTAGGGCTCTAAAGTAGTAACTCCGAAATGTTTTTTTAAAGTGGCAATTGCCTCCTGCGGTTGAAACTGCCAGCTATCAAAAACAGTGAGGGAAGGCATTTTTTCCAAAGGGAGTTGCTTGATGAAATCTGCAGTGGTGGAACTATCTACAATTAATTCTGCCGCATTAAATCTTTGCAATTCGTTTACTAACTCTTCTTTATTCAATTCCGTAAACAAAAAATCACCGGTGGAAATATCCAGATGTGCCAAGCCGATTTTACGCTGAGGATCAGTATAATATACTGAAGCCAAAAAAACATTGGCATTGCTTTCCAGAAAGGTCTGATCTAAAACTGCGCCGGGAGTGATAATTTCGGTAACTTCGCGTTTAACCAGTCCAACTGCTTTTTTGGGGTCTTCGGTCTGATCACAGATAACTATTTTAAGCCCTGCCTTGATCAGTTTATCCAGATATGTATCTAATGAATGATAAGGAAAACCAGCTAAAGGCACAGGATTATCGTCATTTTTATTACGCGTGGTAAGCGTGATATTCAAGACCTTGGAAGCAGTATTGGCATCCTCAAAAAAGGTCTCGTAGAAATCACCCATTCGAAAAAGAACCAATTTATCCGGATGCTTTTCTTTCACGGCATAATATTGTTTCAGCATCGGAGTTAGTTTGTTCTCTTCCATAATCAGTATGCAACGAGGAAAGAATTTATATTGTTGGAAGCAAGCAGATCTTTCGTTTCTTCCGCTGTAGTTCTATCGGCAAAAGATCCACAAACGACTATCCAGCTTTTTTTCCCATTATTGGTTTCTTCATAATAGGAAGCAGGAATATTTAAAAGACGGATGTTGACAACTAAACGATTGGCATTGCCTTCTACGGAAAATCTTCCGGCTTGGAGCCAGAAACCTTCTTTGGGCTTTGATTTTAGCTTTATGGAGCTATTTTGTCCGCTGGTAGGTTTATTGTCGGAAACTGGATTGGTGGGTGCCGTTTCGACCTTTTTAACAATATTTAAAGTATCGGGGGATTCTTCTGAAATTATGGGAATCTTTAATGGTGCATAGGGATATAGAAAACTGATGTTTACATTGCGATGTTTGTTTCCAATTTCTAAAAGGCGGTCTTCTATCTGAAAAGCAACTTGAGAATCTTTATTTAATTCAAATCCTTTTTGATATGCTTTCACGGCATCATTTATTTTATCGCTAAGCTCGTAAGCATACCCCAGCCGATAATAGAAATATTGTTCATCCAGATCAGTAAATTTGGCATTTTGTAATTTAAGAAGGGTTGTAACGGCGCTATATGTTTTATTTTGAGCAAGATAACAATCTGCCGTTAAATAGTAAGCTGATTCACTATATTGGCTATGTGGTTCCTGACGCAAATAATTGTCACAATAGGTAATTGCGTCAGTATAATCATCTTGCCACCAGGCACATAAAGCAAGCCAATAAAAGCGTTCTACGAGGTCTGTAGAAGATATTCTATTTAAATATATGGTCGCTTCAGCAATTTTGCGGTCCAGAATATACATTTTAGCCAATTCCAGAAGGGACTTCTGAGCGTATGGACTATTTGGATACTTTTCTATCAGCCATTGGTGTGCGGAGATTGATTCTTCCGTTTTTACTTTTAACATAGCGTTGTAAAAACTCAGGCAGGCGCTTTCTTCATTATTGGCGGGTTTCAGATTGCTGATGCTTTCCGAAAGCTCATCCAGTTTTCCGTTATTGTATTGACTATCCAGTTCCTGAAATTCTTTTCTGATTGCTGAAAGTGTATAAGTCCACCAACCCATCAAGATAATGATAAGCAAAATCCGCTTAACAGTCGGAAAAGGGGAAAAGGTCATCAATTGCTCATTGAAGTAAGAAGTTCTTCGTTGGTTTTAGTTACCTGCATTTTTTTGCGTAAGGTCTCAATTCCTTGAATGGGGGAGATGGTCTTCAAATATTTACGCAGGACATACATTCGGTTCAGTTCATTTTGTGACAAAAGTAATTCTTCGCGTCGGGTTCCGCTTTTAACTAAATCAATGGCAGGATACAATCTCATATCACTGATGGAGCGGTCTAAAACAAGTTCCATATTTCCCGTTCCCTTAAATTCTTCAAAAATAACCTGATCCATTTTACTGCCGGTATCAATCAAAGCGGTGGCTATAATTGTTAAGCTTCCTGCTTCTTCCGTTTTACGAGCTGAACCGAAGAATTTTTTGGGTTTAATTAAACCGTTGGCATCAATTCCACCGCTCAAAACTTTTCCACTGGAGGGAGTAATATTATTATAAGCTCTCGCCAAACGCGTGATGCTATCTAAGACAATTACTACATCCTGACTTAATTCCACCATCCGTTTTGCCTTCTCCAAAACCATTTCACTCACGGCAGAATGATTTTTGGGTGATTCATCAAAAGTGGAACTGATCACTTCTCTATTACCTGGCTTGAGGATTTTTTTCATTTCCGTAACTTCTTCCGGGCGTTCATCCACAAGCAGAACAATAAGAAATACTTCAGGATGATTGCTTAATATGGCATTAGCAGTATCTTGCAATAATGTTGTTTTTCCCGTTCTGGGAGCTGCGACAATTAAACCGCGTTGCCCTTTTCCGATCGGAGTGAATAAATTTATTATGCGTGTGCTATAGTTATGCTGATCAAATTCCAGATTTAAGCGTTCCGTAGGATAATAGGGAGTTAATTCGTCAAAAGAACGCAAATTTAACATACAATTTGGTTCCAGATAATTTACTGCCTCCACGCGTAGCAGAGCATAATATTTTTCTCCCTCTTTAGGACTGCGAACTGGTCCGCTAACCATATTTCCGGTTTTTAGTCCAAATCTTCTGATTTGGGTTAAAGACACATAAACATCGTCACGGCCTGCGTTATAATTATTTCCCGGAAAGCGTAAGAAGCCGAAACCATCTTCCATTATTTCCAAACAACCAGTTACAAAAGCAAGCCCTTCTTGCGCTGCCTGAAATTCAAGCATTTTAAATATTAGTTCAGTTCCTTTATATTGTGTATAGCTGGGCAAACCGATTTTTTTTGCCAAGCGGGATAGTTGAAGTTGATTCAAGCTAAACAGGTCTTCTTCAAATAGCATTAGTTATCTCCTTTTTCTGTAGTTATGTTATGCATTTATTTTTCTTTTTTATATCCGGTAACAGCCAAACGACAAGCATTGGCAAAACCGGTTTCTGCTATCCGATTCATAATATTTTCCCCTTCTGCAATCAAAGATTCTGCATTCTCAATTGTTTTCAGGCGTTTCATTATATCCTGACAATTTTTCAGCAGGGCAGCAGAATTTTTGCCCGGATCATCTACGGGCACATAGAAATCTGCTATGTGAACATTTTTCAGGGGCAGTTGTTTTATTATCTCTTGCAATTCTTTCCGAGTGAATGTTTTTTGATGAAAAGTGCCTAACAGCCGATCAACGGACGCAACCCAATGATGCATTAAAATATGTGTTTCCTGAGCAGGGGTTTGATCTCCGTCGCAATACATTTCCGTTATCAACATCAAACCCTTTGGTTTCAAAATTCTAAGCATTTCGCTTAAGACATTGTCCCTGTTTTGAATATGGTGTAAGGCATCGGAAATGCAGACAGTATCAAAATAGCTGTCTTCAAATTGCATATCTTCTAAGTTCATTCGGAATATTTCAATGTTATTTTCCGGAAATATCTTTTGAGCATAATCCACACATCTTTGCGATGAATCCACTCCAATAATTTGCGTATATGATTTCAGATGTTGTTTTAAGGTAGTAATAAAGTCACCTTTTCCGGTTGCAGCATCTAAAACGATTCCACCATCTACTTTGGATAAGATTTTGATGATTTCGTTCATAACAGAATTCCTCAGTTTGTTTTCTTAATTTGGGATTATTTCTCTCTGATTGTGCAGTTCTAAGGACTGCAGTTTATCTTTCATTTACATAAACTATTATTTTAGAAAGCGTATTTTCCGTCAAGTATTATCTTTCACGGGGATATTTAGATTGGGTAAATGACGAATTAGATTGCGGTAATGTTTCCGAATGGTAGCTATAAACTTTGGTTCTTTGTAGTTGGCAAGTGTTTCCAATGTCTGTTTTCTGCCATATTTATAATAATCGGCAGCTTTATGAAAAGCGAAGGGATGACCATTGGGCATACCAGCTTCGATAACAATATCAGGACTGAAAGTGGCAATGTCTCTGATTGCCAGATATGCTTGATTTTGCAGAACAGAATTGAATAATATCTCGGTTCTGCCAAACCGCTTTGATTTCGCTATATCGCCACTGTTTAAATTGATGAATTCAGCAGTTTTGGATGTTTCGGGCAAAACATTTACGGCTATTACTTTATCTTCCGATAGCAAAGAAGAAAAAGCGACAGGCAAAGGATGTTCAATACCTCCATCAATAAAAAGATACTGATTTAATTTATACGGGGCAAAAACAACTGGTAAAGATGAAGAAGCTCTCATTGCATCTGAATAAAGACCTTTATTAAATAGAATCGTGCTTTTGCTGATTAAATCGTAAGCACAGGCAATGAAAGGGATCCTTCCTTCTTCTATTCTTTTGCCTTCCGTCCAGTTCTGAAACATCTTCAGTAAAGACCTTCCATCAAAGATACCATTGATAGTTCTATCTAACTTCAAAGGTGAAAATAAGCCAGGGTTTTTAAAACTCCTGGCTATTTGGTAAATTTCAGCGGAATTTAAGCCCGCGGAATATAATCCACCAATTATGCTGCCCATACTGCTTCCAATAATGCCAGTAATATCATATTCTTCTTCCAGAACACTTAATACGCCTATATGTGCTAACCCTAAAGCAGAACCGCCACCTAAAATGAGAGTTGCTTTTTCTTTCATTATTTGGTTTCCTGTTATTTTTTCATACCATCAGCAGTAGGATAGCTATTAGGTCAAGTTATATTTAGGGAGGGAGATATACGAAGTCGAGAAGTCGAGAAGTCGAGAAGTCGAGAGGTCGAGAAGTCGAGAAGTCGAGAAGTCGAGAGGTCGGGAGGTCGAGAAGTCGAGAGGTCGAGAAGTCGGGAGGTCGAGAAGTGAAAAAACAACACTAAGAGAAAGGGGCATTACTAAATTTTCTCGACAAAATATCTTGCCTCAAGATATAGGTTTTGAGAGCGTATGGAGTAAAATTTAAATTTGCCCTACCATCATAATGGTATATTTTTTAGAAGATAGGCATCTATTCCATCAGTGAGAAATATAGCTTACAGAAAGGATGCGAAAGCAACATCAGACAGTCAATCTTCTTAAAAAATTCGGAGCTTTGACAAGCTTTGCCTACATTGATTACAGGAGAAAAGTAATGATAAAAGTGGAAAACCTAAGCAAGTCATTTATGAAAAAAGATGGCTCAAATTTCTATGCCGTGAATAAGATCAGTTTTGCAGCAGGAGATGGAGAAACTGTTTGTTTATTAGGTGTGAACGGAGCTGGGAAAACAACTACAATGCGTATTCTTTCCACTGTGTTTCAGCCCTCGGAAGGAACAGCAGAAATTCAGGGCTGGGATATTAAAAAACATCCCGATAAGGTAAGAGAAAACATTGGCTTTCTTTCAGGCGATACAGGACTTTACAATCGTTTAAGCTGCAGAGAGTTCATCACCTATTTCGGGCGTCTTTACAGCATTGAGGATAGCGCAATTGCCCAACGGATAAAAGAGATGGCTAATTTGCTGGATATGAATGAATTTTTGGATAAGAAGATAGAATTCCTTTCCTCAGGGATGAAGCAAAAGGTCTCTATCGTGCGTTCCATCATTCATGATCCACCGGTAATGATTTTTGACGAACCGACTGCCGGTTTGGATATTTTAACTGCCAGAAACATTGTCTCTTTCATCCGTGATTGTAAGCAGAGAGGGAAGTGTGTTTTATTTTCCACGCACATTATGCGAGAAGCGGAACGCTTGGCAGATAGAATCGTTATGATTCACAAAGGCAGAATTTTAGCCGAGGGAACTTTGGAACAATTGCGTAACATATCTTCCCAGACCGATTTGGATGATATATTTGTTTACTACATCAATCAATATACTGATGAACAGGAGTTAAGAGCGAATGAATTTTAAGCATACCCTAACTATCTATAGAAAAGAGCTGATGGAAGTTTTGCGAGATAAGCGAACCATTTTCACCACTTTCATCCTTCCCATTATATTGTATCCACTTATTATCGTTGGTTTTAATTCGGTTATGATGAGGCAAACCAAGGTTTTGGAAGAACGCGGAGCCACAATTGCCGTGCAGGATAGTGTAAATAATGAAATTTCACACCGCTTGATTAAAGATTTAGCCAGTATCAAAAATTACACTTATGTTCCCTATGACAAAAACACGCTACAGCACTATATGAATAAAGATATTCAGAGCATCGTTACCATTTGTGATTCTTTGGGGAGCGACAATACGCAATTCTTTAAGGTCTTTATTACTTATGACAAATCTAAAGATCAAAGCAAGATTGTATTTGACAAGCTTTCCGAGCAACTCTCCAAAACGGAGAAAGAGCTGCAACAAGAGCGTTTACAAATATCAGGAATCAACCCTCATTTTTTAGATCTGGTGGATATTGAAGAGCGAGATACTTCCAGTGCTCAGAAGAAAATGGGGATGTTTTTGGGGATGTTTTTACCCTATATAGTCATAATGATGTTATTTGCAGGCGCTTCCATCGTAGCGGCGGATTTGGTGGCCGGTGAAAAAGATCGCAAGACATTGGAGACCTTGCTTGTATCTTCTGTTGGTAGAACTGAAATCGTTATGGGCAAATATCTCACGATCATAACTCTGGCTATGCTTAATATGATTGTAAACTTGTTCAGCATCAGTTTTTCGTTGCAGTTTATGCTGGCAAATCAAAGTAAGGAAATGGCGGGTGTAGCGTTACCTGTGAATGCAATGTTGATTTTGCTTATTGCAATGATTCCTTTGGCAACATTATTTGCAGCGCTGCTTGTGTCAATATCCACTTTCAGTCGCAATATCAAAGAGGCAAGAAGTTACGAGCAACCATTAATGATGATAGCTATGTTATTGGGGATGGTGAGTTTTATTCCCACGATTGAGATATCCAATTTACTGGCTTTAATTCCTATCGTTAATATTGCTTTGCTCTTCAAAGCGGTATTGATCAATGAATATGCATTGTCACATATCTTAATCACTATTTTTAGTACATTGATTTTGGATGTTATAGCCATATTAATAACGGTAAAGCTTTTTAATACTGAATCGGTTCTTTTTAGGACAGAGGAAGAGAGCGGTGGGTTGAAAGCGCTCAAAAAGAAGCCCCAAAATATCTTTAATCCCTATAGTGGAATTGTCTATTTTACCATAGCTTTAATTGTATTATATTATTTGGGCAGCTATTGGCAAACCAAAGACCTCTATAATGGATTAATCCAAACCGAGATAATCATTATTGCTCTCCCTGTTTTGATCTTGCTAAAAGTGTTAAAGCTGAAGCCGAAAGAGGTTTTACGCTTGCATAATCCTAAACTTGGCAGTTTTCTTTTGATACCTTTTATTGCCATCTCCGCTTCCATCATAGTATCTATATTTTCGCAGCTGATAAATCTTGTTTTTCCTTTTCCGGAAAAATACACAGAAGCGCTTAACCAGCTTTTTAAAATGAATGAGGCGCCTTGGAAGGTCTTTTTGGCGATAGCATTATTGCCCGGAATTTGTGAAGAACTTCTTTTTCGGGGCTTTTTAATCCGGTTTTTTGAAAAATACGGTAGAATGTGGTCCATAGTAATCAGTTCTATACTTTTTGCTGCTTTCCATCTTGATCCCTTCCGTTTTCTTCCGGTTTTGCTTTTGGGCTTTTTATTAGGTTATTTGGCTGTTCGTTCCGGGTCAGTTTATGCCAGTATGTTTTCGCATATAGTTAATAATGGTTTGGCTTTTGTGCTGGTTACTTATAGTAATTTTAGCTGGGTTAAATTTTTGGTTTCCGAAGGGGACAATATGCACTACTGGTTAATAATTCCAGCGACAGTCATTTTTGTCATATCTTTATCTGTCTTTCACAAGGTTACAGCCAAAGGAGAAAATATATGTGTGGAATAGTTGGTTACATTGGCAATCGCAATGCTTTGCCTATCGTTATTGAAGCTATTAAACGATTGGAATATAGGGGTTATGATAGTTCCGGTTGTGCTCTGATTCACAATGGCGAATTGCAGGTATATAAAAGACAGGGGAAAATTATAGAACTTGAACGCAGTTTACCTGAACCAACCAAATGTAGTGGAAATATTGCCATAGCACATACGCGTTGGGCAACGCATGGAGAGCCCAATGAGATTAATGCTCATCCGCATTTGGATTGTAAAGGAGAACTTGCCATTGTTCATAATGGCATCATAGAGAACTATAAAATTTTAAAAGAGAGATTATTAGAACTGGGGCATACTTTTGTAAGCGATACAGATACGGAAATAATTGTGCACTTAATCGAGCAGTATTTAGTTAGTGAACCAACTCTTGAAGATGCTGTTTGTGAGGCAATGAAAAGAGTTGAAGGCACTTATGGATTGGTTGTCATTTCGGCTAAAGAACCGGATAAATTAATTGCAGTTCGTAAAGGTAGTCCGCTCATCATTGGGATTGGTGAAAATGAACATTTTATCACCAGCGATGTGAATGCCATCATTATTCACACAAAACGAGTCATCTATTTGCAAGATGATGAATTATGTATTGTGAAAAAAGATAATTTTGAGATTACTACCTTGGATAAACGCAGCGTAAAACCGGAAATTTCAGTGGTGGATTGGGATATTTCATCGATAGAAAAAGGCAGCTTCAAACATTTTATGCTGAAAGAAATATTTGAACAACCAATCACTATTGAAAATGCTTTTCGGGGTAGGATAAATCAACAAATGGGCACAGCTCGTTTAGGGGGTTTGAATATTCCAGATTTTGAACTGAAGAAAATTAAGCAGATTCATCTGATTGCCTGTGGCACTTCTTTTTATGCGGCTTTAATTGGAAAATACATTATTGAGGATATTGCCCGCATTCCTGTTTTTGCCGAATATGCATCTGAATATCGTTATCGGAATCCCATCATTCCTGAAGATACTTTAGTTTTTGTAATTAGCCAATCGGGTGAAACGGCAGATACTTTAGCTGCCCTAAAAGAAGCCAAAGCCAAGGGAGCCAGAGTTTTAGGCATAACGAATGTAGTTGGCAGCACCATCGCCAGAGATAGCGATGGTGGCACTTACATTCATGCCGGCAGTGAAATTGGAGTGGCAAGTACCAAAGCATTTACTTCGCAAGTTACCATTATGACTTTACTGGCAATTCTTCTGGGTAGGATGAATCATCTCTCGCCCATAAAGGGAATGGAATATATTAAGGAGCTGGAAATTATTCCTGCCAAAATAGAACAGATCCTTGCCCTGAACGAATATATCAGAAGCATTGCCGCAACTATTAAGGATAACAAAAATGCTCTCTATTTGGGCAGAGGAATAAACTATCCCGTGGCAATGGAAGGAGCTTTGAAATTGAAAGAAATATCTTATATTCATTCCGAGGGCTATCCAGCGGCAGAAATGAAACATGGACCCATTGCTTTAATCGATGAAAATATGCCTGTGATCGCGATTGCTACCAAAGATCCGCTCTATGCCAAAATTTATTCCAATTTACAGGAAGTCAGAGCTCGCCGGGGACGCTTGATAACTATCGCTACCGAAGGCGATTCCGAGCTGGCTAAAATATCTGAAAATGTTATCTATATTCCTGATACTTTAACTGATCTGCAACCTTTATTAACTGTTATTCCGCTTCAATTGCTCGCCTATAATGTGGCAGATCTAAAAAATCTAAATATAGATCAACCCAGGAATTTGGCAAAAAGCGTCACAGTAGAATAAAACCCGTTAATCAATTTCTCCTGTTGTTATTTTGGTTCGCTATATTATCGCTTCCAAAAAGGTGGATGCTTGGTAGAGTTTTTGCAAGTGGTTGATATGGTAGCTGTTATAAATCGTTTATTATTAATTAACATTTATTTGCGTATGTTACATAACTAAATTGTCAATAGGTATGTTCGGCTTTTCACCGCTCTTACGGAATTCTGAGAAAATTACTAATTCGTTAATTTATAATGCTTTCTAAGCCGATTCTCTTACAACACAGTAACACTTCTCTAACAATGGTGTAGCTTCGCTACGGGATTGTTACTTTAGTGTAATAATTATATCAAAGAGATAAGGGAACGAGAAGTTTTCAGATTGGATTGCAGAAATAATGCTTTCAGGACTGGGTTTTAGAAACAAGGATTTCAAGATAGGACTTTAGAAACAAGGATTTCAGGATAGGACTTTAGAAACAAGGAGTTCAGGACTGGGTTTTAGAAACAAGGATTTCAGGACTGGGTTTTA
>JBDKSF010000039.1 GCA_039680785.1 Candidatus Cloacimonas sp. | reverse complement strand
AGGATGCATCCAGTGCAATCAGGCAGTGTTCTTTCATAATCTCAATCAAGCCAATCTCGATGCTTCGGGTAACCTTCATTTGATTCACAAAGCGCATCAAATCACGCTTGGTGAGGCCATTGTCGCTGCCGATATTCAGCCGGAAGGTAACGAAGCTGAAGCTCTTTTTATCGCCTTTGGTTTTTGTTTCCTCGCTTTGGTCAAGATCATGAAGGTCCTTGTAATAATCCAAAAAGCGATTAAATTCCATAGACACGAAACGCTGGATCAGCTCTTCACGGGTCATCCAGCTCAGCTTTTTATACACATTGGTGAGGAAGGATTCGATCTCCGCGGTGTTGATTTCAGTGCGTTCCATAGTATCGATAAAGTGATAGAGCTGCTTTTCACAGATTTCTCTTCCGCCCGGAACTTTTTGCCAGATAATGTCCCTTCCCAGGCGTTTTTCGATCGCCCTCAAGTCAGATAGTTCCTTGCTGTGAACGATGCTAAGACAAATACCGCTTTTCCCCGCTCTGCCAGTTCTGCCGGAACGGTGGATATACACATCCGGTTCGTTGGGTATGTGGTAATTGATGATGTGGGTAAGGTCATCCACATCCAGTCCGCGAGCTGCCACATCAGTAGCCACCAGCAGTTTAACATATTTTGAGCGGAAACGGCTCATCACCAGTTCCCGTTGACCTTGTGACAAATCACCGTGTAGAGCTTCTGCATTATACCCATCGTGTTGCAGTTTGTTAGCAATTTCTTGAGTTTCGATGCGGGTTCGGCAAAAGATGATCCCATATATCTTGGGGCTCATATCTACAATCCGCTTCAGTGCCAGGTATTTATCTTGGGCATGCACCTTGTAATAATAATGGCTGATGTTTTCGATACCCTTGTTTTGGTTGCCCACGCTTATGTGATGCGGATTGCGCATAAATGTGACAGCAAGCTGTTCCACTTCCTTGGGCATAGTGGCTGAAAAAAGCAGAATTTGTTTGGACTGGGGTGTGTGGCTCATAATCTCAAAGATTTCATCCTTAAAACCCATGTTCAGCATTTCATCGGCTTCGTCCAATACCAGGCGATTGACCATCTCCAGCTTCAGCACGCCTTGGCGGATCATATCATTTACCCTTCCGGGAGTGCCGGTTACAATGTGCACTCCTTTTTGCAAAGCTTCCTTTTGTTTATAGATGGGTGCTCCGCCATAAACGGAAGTAAGTCGGATGCGAGGCAGGTATTTAGCGTAGCTTGTAAGGTCTTTATTTATTTGCAAACAAAGTTCGCGAGTGGGGCATAAGATCAGGGTTTGCACGGTAAGCTGTTCTATATCTGTTTCGCTGAGAATGGGTAGTCCAAAGGCAGCGGTTTTGCCAGTACCGGTCTGCGCTAAACCGATTAAATCTTGATCGTTTTCCAGCAGCCAGGGGATGGTTTCCTCCTGAATGGGAGTGGGAGATATGAAACCAAGGTCCTGAATTGCTCTGAGAATTGGTTCCGGAAGGTTGATATCAGTGAATTTAGTCAATGTGAAGGGATTCCTTTTTGTTAATTTCAAGCCAAATTGGAGAGGAGGTCGTTTCTGTCCAGCATTTGTTTTCTCGGGCTTGGGTGGTAAAGGTAAAAAGTATCTGTTCTTATTATTCTTTCCTATTGGCTGCATATATTTTTTAACCAAAATCGGAGGGAAAACAGGAATGGACTTATTAATATTCAAATCTGACTGGAAGATTTGTTTAAAGATTTAGAATATTTCTTCAAATCAGCCAAAAGTCATTGCGATAATGTCCTTGGCCTCAATTGTTCAATGGTCTTCTCATAGTATATTAGTTTCATTTGCAAAATAATATTTGACAAGAGGGCAATAAGCAATGATATTATTAGTAGTAGCATAATAAAAAAGGAGACATAGGAAAATGGCAAGAATTCAATCTACAGGTAAATGTTGTTTTTGCTCCGGCACTTTTAATAAGTCAGCAATGACAAGGCATTTGAAATCCTGTAAGGAAAGAGAAGCAATATGGAAGACATCTTTGGAGAACAATGGAAAACATCGAACAAAGTTTTTTCACTTGTTGGTGGAGGGAACATACTTGCCTGAATACTGGATGCATCTTTTAGTAAAAGCAAATATAACTATGGATAAGTTAGATACTTTTCTCAGGGACATTTGGTTGGAATGTTGCGGACACCTCAGTGCCTTTACCATTGAGGATATGACATTCACCTTTACACCGTTTGGGGAGTATGAAGGAACAACTATGGGAGTTAAGTTGAATGAGGTTCTTTCTCCAGGAATGAAATTTTATTACGAATACGATTTTGGAACTACAACTTATCTTACTTTGAAGGTTATATCCGAAATTGAACCAAACACCAAAGGCAAATCTATTCGGATTATGGCAAGAAATGATCCTCCTGAGAGAAACTGTGTAGTATGTGGAAAACCTGCTACTCAAGTTTGTGTTCGTTGTATTAGGGGAGGTATGGGTTGGCTTTGTGATAAATGTGCTCCCAAACATAAGTGTGGAGAAGATATGTTGTTACCGGTAGTTAATTCTCCCCGGGTTGGAAGGTGTGGTTATACAGGCAATTAATAGTTAACAATCCCTAAATATCACAACAAATGGGTTATGGCTCAAAAGTTAGTATAAAATTGGAGGAAGCCAGATGAAGAAAAAGGTTGAGCTGTATCCCGCTCTTAGTTTGGATGGTTTAATCAAAACTAAAAAAACTTGGAGGGAAAACAGGAATGGACTTATTGGAATTCATTTCTTTTATTAGTCGTTCTACACTGGCAGAGATGTATTGAGACACAACGGTTCTAAAGGATCCTAAAGGTTTGAGTATTTTATTTGGGTCGTGCTTTTCAAGTATTAATGTACCGTTATAATATGAATTCAAAATCGATTGTGTAAATTCATCCATTGTTGTTAATCTTATCATACTATTCTTCCTTTATCTATGGCTTACTATGGAATATTTTACAATCTTTTGTAGCAGCACTAAGTTTCGTTCAAGTCAAACTCAAGTTTACTTTGGATTAGTATTTCATTAATCACTAATCCTCCCTTGCCTTCTTGGAGTAGATCATTCAATATCTCAAGAAGCATAGGGATGTTTATTACTTCTTCAATAGCTTGCATATAGCACTTTACTATTTCATTTATCGAATAGCGTTTCTGAGCTTGCACTTTTACTTTACTGATGATTTCGTCAACAGATAGTTCGGACTTAATGACAAAAGTAATAGGATATCTTTGCACTTTATCAATATCTAAGAAGTACTTATCCGAATCAATCATTTCTGTAACTTGGAAAAAGCGCCCTAATGGCCTCATGACAAAATCAATTCCACCATCATTTGCATTGGTTCTACCGGTTTTGAATAACATTAACTGCTCTTCATTAATATCTTCAACATCCCATCCCCAGTATATTTTTTGTCCCGCGTAGTGATTCTTGAGAATTGCATAACTAACTATCTCAAAAATACGAGCATCTACATCAGGTCTCAACAATCCGCTAACAAAACTAACCAGTTTTCCAGGGTCTTCTTTTTGAATTCGTATGATTTCTTCGCAGTACTCCATAAATTCTTTGAATTCTTTTTTTCTAACCTCAATATAAATATTAATAATCTCAATTACCGCTTCTGCTATGTTAATGTTTCCATTTGTTGTTTTAATGACCAGTAAATTCTCATTAATCCAGTATCTATTTGTTTTAATATCTCTAAGTATAGGTAGGAATTGTGATTCGGGAAAGTATTTCTTAAACTCCTCATTTAACCTATGATTTAGAGCATGGTTCTGTAGTCGACTTCCGAACGGTAGTGCTCGCTGTCGTTTAAATAGCGAATTAAACTGAGCTCCTTGGTATTGGTTATAAGATCCTGATTTATGGAACCCCTTTTTTATGTAATCCTCGACTAATACATATATTGCATACAGATTAGCAAAACTTCCTCTTGACTTCGAATTTTTATTTGCTGCTTTAGTTTTTATGTTTAGATATTGAATTAGCTCGCTAAGAGATATTACTTCCTCCGCTTTATTAGGGAAATTCCTATTTAAAACATCAATGATACTTGATGTGAAACTATATTCAATATAGACCATAAAAAATATCCATTACATCCTCTTGAGGAGGTTGCTTTCTGTTGTATTTTTTGGGAGGTGTAAATAGTTTCTCTCCGTTTAGTTCAGAAAACCCAAGTACTCTTCTTAAACCAATCTTTACATACTCGAGCTGTGATTCAATTCCTATAAAATGCCTATTTAATCTTTTCGCAACTGAACCAGTTGTAAAAGTTCCGGAAAATGGATCTAAAACCACATCTCCTTCGTTACTGCTGGCTCGGATAATTCTTTCTAATAATGCTTCCGGTTTCTGTGTTGGATGTTCTTCATATTCATCCATTCTATAACGAACTCGAGGAAAGTACCAAACATTCCCTGGGACTTTATAATTGTTGTATGGTTTGGGCTGGGGTTTACGGTAGTCGATCAGATTCCTCTTTAAGCCGGTCTTGGCTTCGACTAAAATATCTTGGGAATTGAAGACATAGTCGTTTGGTGTTTTAACACAATGTAGAATAGGTTCATATAAAGAACCAAAGTACTTTTTTGCTTGAACACCGGAGCTATCATAGTGCCATATAATTCTACTCAGAATCGTCATTCTTTGATTTATGTAAATATCAAAAAATGGCATAGCTTGAGTGCTTGTCATAATGTACATACTTCCCGATGGCTTCAATTTCCTAATACATTGATCTATCCATGTATAAGCCCATTCTACATAGTTTTCCAATGTATCCCATTTATCCAGAAAATTCCCGAATTTTTTACCTATATTATATGGAGGGTCTACAAAAATCAAGTCTATTGATGAGTCTTCAATTGAGTTGGTAAGCACTTCCAAGGCATCACCATGATATATAATATTACCATCTTTGGAAAATATATCCATTATTATCATTTCCTAAAGCATTAGCACTACTTTCTTATGTATTATTAGTTTTAATATTACCTTCGATAAGTTATTTAATAGAGTCGAAAGTAGAGTCCGAAAAGTTGGTATAAGTTCCAACTAATTGTTTCTCAGGTTATTTGAGGACATCCTATATTCCTTAGCTCTTACACTCTATATTATATCACTTATTAATGATTGCACTGTTTTCAACTTGTCAATCTAAGTCAAGTTTTTTTTGTTATAATTGGGTGGGTAAAGGTAAAAAGCATCCCCCCTTATTATCCTTTCCAATCAGCTGCATATATTTGTTAGCCAAAATTGGAGGGATGGCAGGAATGGTCTTATTGGCATTCAATTCTGATGGGAAGAATGGTTTAAGGATTATGATTATTTCTACCCATCAGCCAAAAGTCATTGCGATAATGGCCTTGCTCCTAATTGTTCAAAGGTCTTAACTTTGCACCCCAGCACTCAGAACTTTGCACCCCCGCACTCAGAACTTTGAACCCCCGCACTCAGAACTTTGCACCCCCGCACTTTGCACTCCCGCACTTTGAACTCCCGCACTTTGAACTTGTAAACATCTCCTCTTCCTCTCCTCTTTCTCCCGACCTATACTCCTCGTTGAGGAGGAGAAAAAGACAAGTGGATAAGGAGTTACCATAAAGGAAAAAAGTTCCGCTTTTGTCACCCCGTTCTTGAGATTTTTCACCCCCTATATTATAGAGGATAAAATTATCAGGAGTGAAAAAAATGAAAGTTAAATACCGTAACTCATTGAAAAGTTATCAAGGTAAGAACGATGGAAGGTTATGTTTCAAAAGTTGGTGTAGAGTTGGGAAAGCCAGATGAAGAAAAAGGTTGAGCTGTATCCCGCTCTTATTTTTGTTGGCTTATTCAAAAATAAAAAAAACTTGGAGGGAAAACAGGAATGGACTTATTAATATTCAAATCTGACTGGAAGATTTGTTTAAGGATTATGATTATTTCTACCTATCAGCCAGAAATCATTGCGATAATGTCCTTGGCCTCAATTGTTCAATGGTCCTTTGAATTTATTATCCCCACAAACAAAGACATAATTTATCAGAATATATTTATCTGCATCTAATGAAAATGGGGTTATAATGAATTCCAGGGAAATATCTATCCAATTTTAATTGACAATTTACATCGTGTTTAATATTTAGTTAGTAAGGAGAAATATTAGTGTTCAAAATAGCTTGGGACAAAAGTAATAATGGGGTAATTCTTAGCGATGATATTCCTGAGGATAAAGTAATTCAAGCACCAAGACCAGTGTTTTATGAAGAACTTGATTTACTTGGTTTTGACAAGCATTGGATATACCCTAAGAGTATAGAACCTCTATTATGGGCAGTGGGAAGATCATATTACTACATGGGTGTTGAAGTTGCTCAATTGAAAGGAGGTGATATTTATTCTCTACCTATACCTGAGATTTTCTATCCAACGATTAACGAACCAAAAAATAAATTAATACCTATAGATATTGAAAAATTGGTGTCGGAAAATTCAAAATCTCTTAAAAGCTTGGAAAACCAATCAATAGATTTTATTCAGCGCACATATAAACAATTCTATAAAGATGTGGATATTGTAGCAGTATCATACAGTGGTGGTAAGGACTCTCAAGTAGTTTTGGATTTAGTAGTTAAAACTTTGTCTATTAAGGAGTTCCAAGTCATTTTTACTGATACAACAATGGAATATCCATTTACTTATGAGAATATCATTGAAACACAAGAGTTTTACAAACGAAATCATCCAGAATTCATTATCCATAATGCTCATCCATACCGAGATTCAATCGAGGATTGGAAGATATTCGGACCACCGAGTAGGATTCACAGATGGTGCTGTTCGGTTGATAAAACTGCACCCTTTTCAAGGTTGTTAAATAGCTTCGTAAATCAAACAAATAAGAAGGTTCCAAGATCGTTAGTATTTGTGGGTGTTAGAAAAGACGAGAGTGTTAACAGAGCAAAATACTCAAGAATTGCGCGAGGTGTCAAACATATTAATCAGATTAATGCTGGTGTCATACATGATTGGAATACAACAGAAGTTTTTCTTTACATTCTTCAAAATAAACTACCATTCAACAAAGGGTACAGAAAAGGTTTAAGTAGAGTAGGCTGTATGGTATGTCCATTCAATACATCATGGACAGAAGCTCTAAGTGGGCATTTAAAAATACCCGAATTTAGTCAGTATCTTAATATCATTGAAGATCATGTTAGAATGCTTGGCATTCAAGATGATAACAAACTAAAAAAGTATATTTCCGAACAGCAATGGATGAAAAGAGGAGGAGGCGAAGGAGTTGATCAAAAAGGTACAAGTGTTACATTTACAGAGATAGGCAACAATCTTATCGTATTAGTACAGAAACCGAGAGAGAACATCCTGGAATATATGAAGATATTAGGTAACTTGCACACAGTATTAATGGATAATGGTATAAAAGGTGAAGTTCTATTTAGAGGAATATCGATACAGTTTTATTGTATTGAGAAAAATGGATCGATCAGAATAGAGTTTCCCAACATTAACAATTTGCTCGAAGCAAAAAGAGCTATAAAGAAAGTCATTCAGAAAGCTGCATATTGTTCAAATTGTGGTGTATGCGAACTTGAATGCACACATAGTGCACTTATCACATATCCTAAAGTACAAGTTTTACAAAACTGCAAGCATTGCTTAGCTTGTCTGAATGTAAGTAGTAAAGGATGTTTAGTGGCTGACTCTTTAACCATATCAACAGGAGGAAAGAAGATGTCTAAAGAGCTTGATGGATTCGGTAAATATCAAGATTTCGGAATGAGGGAGCATTGGTTATCCTCATTTTTACAAAACCCCGATTATTATTTTACTGAGGCAAATGGATTGGGTCCCAATCAGATTCTGAGTTTTAAAGCATGGTTAAGAGATTGTGAGTTGCTGCAAGATAACAATGTAACAGAGTTAACAAAAATTTTTGTTCAATATTATAAAAACCATTTTGAAATAGTAATGCAGATATGCTTGATTAACCTATCTTTCAACTCACCAGTTTTTTTATGGACTGTAAAAAATCTAACATGGGGCAGTCATAATACCGTTAAGGACATACTGGATCAAATTACTAATCAATATGAGGTTAATCTAACTCGAAAAATTGATAGTGGAGTTAAATCTCTATTCAATACTATAGAGTGCTTTGATATAGCAAAAGAATTCGGTATTATGCATATAGCTGGAAATAAAAATAATAGAACTTTAGTAAAAACAGGTAGCGATAACATACATCCAATAGCAATATTGTATTGTTTGTACAAATTACGAGAGGCAACAGGCAAATCTGCTTACACAATTAACGAGCTATATGATAGGAACGATTTGATAACACCAAATAAAGTATTTGGTATATCGCGAACTTCATTCATAAACATTGTGAAATCTTTACACAATACAATACACCATCTTATAAGAGTAGATATAGTCGCAGATCTGGACAATGTTTTTATTAGTGAAGGATTGGATTCTATCAACATTCTGGTCGACCCTCAGGTACTTGAATTAATGTAGATAAGGAGTTTAATTTATTATGCTAATCTCAGAATTAGTTTCATTACAAAAATCATTTGTTCCTGCCGTAGATTTGGAGAATGAACAAGAATCTTATTGGGAAAGGTTTATTCCGATTGATAGCTTTAATATAATACTTAAAGCGCTTATAAAGTCAATACAGAGTAATGATATCCATGAAAGACAATCCATTTGGGTTCAGGGTAGGTACGGAACTGGAAAATCACATGCGGCTATTACTATTAAACACTTGCTTTCTGACAGTCCAGAAAATACTCAGAATTACTGCACTAATGTCATAACCGATGGTGAACTAAGGGCACTCTTAAAGACAATTCGTAGTAAGCATAGGATATTACCGGTTTTATTAAAGGGTACAAGTAATATCTTTGATTTACGCTCGTTTAATCTTGCTATTGAAAAAGCAGTAATAAAAGCACTTAAGGATAACAACATAGTAATATCAACAAAGAGTGATTTTGCAAAGCATATTGAATATTTAAACACAATGCAACCTAATAACGGATGGGATAGTTTTATTCAAAGTAATATTGACCTGCATCAGTATGTAGCTAATCAAAAGAACTTGGAATTAAAACTACAGCAGGAAGATGTTCAAGTTTTACGGGCTTTTGAAAATGCACTTTCTTCAAGTCAAGTAATGATTTCTCATACTAACATTTCACAATGGTTGCAAGAGGTTATCAAGGAAGTTAGAAATACTACTGATTATACTGAACTACTCATATTTTGGGACGAAGCGACTCACCTCCTCGAGTTAGTTAATAGCGATCATTATGTAAAAGAACTTCAAGGAATTGCTGATTTAGCAGCCAGCAATGGAATATATCTTTATATGATAAGCCACCGGAATATCGAGCAACTCAGATCTAACATTTCAAACGATGTGCTACAGACAGTTATGGGACGATTTAAGCAATTAAATTATGAGATGTCATCAATAACGACATATCAGATTCTAAGTGCATCAATCTGTAAAAATCGCAACTCAGAATATAATAACATTACTGACTCATTCAAGGAAATATACGATAGTTTAGTTAAAATTATCGCTGACCAAACTTTTGATAGTAAGGCCTCAGAACAGTTAATAGAATTATGGCCTTTTCATCCATATACTGTATTTCTATGTTCTTACATTGTGGAGAATATTGGTTCTACCGAGAGAAGCGTATTTAAGTATCTATATGATGATAAAAAAGGTTTTAAGGGATATATAGAAAATCAAGAAGCAACTGTTGCTTCAGTTATAACAGCCGATCACTTATGGGAGTATTTTGTAGATGATTTTCTTAATAATGAGTCCAGCAATTATATATCTGTATTAACTCAGTGGGATCTTCATAAAGACGCTGTAACAAAAGCTGGTGATGTGTATCTAAAAGTGTTTGAAGGTATATTGTTATTAAATGCATTACATAAATCATCCCTGTATCTTCATCAAGATAAAAGTCTTACAGCACCAAATCTGAAAAATATACAGAATATGTTCAGTGGAACTAATATAGAAAATGAGATTGATAGTGTGTTAGAATTTTTGGAAAAAAATCAAATCATATATAAAAATCCCAACGGATTGTTATTGATTTCTAATATGAGTATCTCTCCTTCAGAATTAGAAGGGTATAGAGTCCAAATGGAAGAATATTATAAGAAGAATGATAGTATAATTCTTACGATATTAGATAATAAATTGTCAAGTATAACATCACAAATCAATATACGAACCTATAGGCCAGTTGAAGTTGTATTCTTAGACGCAAAATATAGCCCTAACAATATTAGAAGTAAGGTTTGGGGAAAGGGCTCATTTTCTATGATGCATAGTATTCATATTGTTTTCTTTATCTCTGAAAGCGGTGCATACCAGAAGTCAATTGAGAATACTATTGAGAACTTACTTCAAGAAGAAAGTGCACATAATATTGTTTTTGTAATTCTTGATAAGTTGTTTGATGATAGGTCAATTGATAAGTATATTGAAATAAAAGCAAGAGAGGAAGCTGCAAGAGTCCATAATTATAAAGATGATCAAGCAGCATTTAAAAGAAACGCTGATGATATTGTAGATAAATGGATTCAAGAAGTTCGTAATAGCTATTTGACAGTACATTATATTCTACCAGGCAAAGGATTGGAAAAATACCAAGTTTTACTATCAGCTTTCGGACAAGAGATTAATGATAGAATTGCTCCGGTTATTTTTTATAAAGGATTTGATATTCTGTCCCAAAAAACTACCCAATCTATTTGGGAACCCAAAAATGCAAAGCAAGCTGCCTCAAATTTTCTTGCCTCTCCTACCCTAAGTGCTGTTTTAGAAAAGTGCACTGGAGGATATGGATCTCTTAAAGTAATTGTTCAATCCAAAAATGACCAATATATTGTAGATGAAAACTTAAATCTGCTAAATAATTTCGAAACTCACCCGACAAGCTATGTAAGCTCGTCAATTGAAAAAACATTATCTTCGTTGCAAGATACCACTTCATTCGAGTTAGCAGAAGTTATTAGTTTTTTAAGAGAGCCACCTTATGGATACTACGGTAATACGCTTACATACGCGCTTTTAGGGTTTGTTTTGCGTAAGTTTGCTGGGGTATTTTATGAGGTTGGCAAGGGAGTTCCAATTGATTCAGCAAGAATGCTTGAAGTCATAGAAAGAATATTCAAATACTGGAAATCTAATAGTCCACAATCCCTCTGCTTTCCTATAAGGATTGGATCTCCAGAAGAAAACAAACTCTGTTCTAAACTAATGGACATATTTGAGTTAGAATCGGTTAGGGGCATCCAAGATACCAGGTGGAAAATACGAGAGTGGATAAACAAAATTGGTTATCCAATCTGGATATATAAGACATCTAAGCCAATGATCGAAAATATAATTGAGAAATTAGCTGGTTTTGTCCAAAGTACAGATGTCGATATTACAAATAGATATATAGTTACACTATTAAAAGATCTTGAAGCATTCTCATTCGAAATCAAAGAAGCCATACAGCAAGATGCTGGCGAACTTTTTAAAAATTGGATCATTTCAATTTATCCAAATTTCCTTGATTCTGAAATGGACAATATTTGGAATCATATAAAGCAAAAAATGCCAGAAAATGTGGATGTATATAGTTGGAATGAAGATAAGGTAAAAAATGCAGTATTAGAGTATTATCGTGATGCGCATAACAAAGTTGGAGAAGATAAAAACGATAAACCTAACATTAATATTGAGGGAGATAATAATAGTGGAGATACAGGAGATAATACTAATAGGCAAAGTGCGACAATTAGTAATTCTCAAAAATATAAAGCGATTCAAATTGTTCGAGACAAACAAAGTGATTTTATCGAGATAATGACTGCTATATTTGAGAGGTATCCAGATACAATAACATATATAATTGAAAAGTATAGAGAAAGTTGATCATGTCCAATATATTAGAATTCGACAACATTGAGAAGTTGGAAGTTGCCTTGAATGAGGATTTACATAATATGATATCAACTACATTAAATAGGTTTCCCGTACGTTTTATTCTTGTACCAACTTTCAATGAACTAAGACAACTCGTAAATTATTTCATTAGCAACAGGATTCCTCTTGTAAAAATAGAAAGTTTACTTCCTCATAAAGATGGATGGCCTTCAGTAGATATAATCATAAATTCTGTGAAAAATATCTCAGAAACCACAGCTCTTATCCCTCTATCTGAGGTGTTGAGATTTTCAAAGAAAGATGAATTTAATAATGTCCTGAATAGTATTGCTCAACAGATGTCACAAGATTCATATAGGATATTTGTACCAATAGTTGGTTTATCCCAAAGATTTAAAACTCAATTTTATAATACTTTTAGCAGAAAATCAAACTGGCCAGATGTGTATCTTCTATGTGATAAAACCACCAAACACATTGTTGTTAAGCATCTACCCATTCAAATGTTACCCCAGAATAATAAACTTATAGCTAATAAAACCATTATAACATCTACTTCTGATTGGTTTAAGCTTTGGTGTAATCCTGTCACAAGTAGCGTTTACTGTACTTCAGCTCTTCTCTTTCATAAATCTATTGAATTTCAACCGGATGAATATATAGACAAACGTGATGTTGTATCTTTTACTGAAGTAATCAAAGAAATATACGATATTGATGTAACTTTAGCTTTTAAGGATGAAGAATCTGAATATGTAGAACTTATGATTGATTATCTAAACGACAAAGGGTTGTTTAATGTTACGGAACAAGCATTATACAGTATGATCTTAAATGTCAGTAATGAATTTGATCTTGATGATGAAAAAGTAGTCAACCTGCTAATTAGTAGTGGCTATGAGCAAGAGAAACTAAAAACTTGGTTAATAACAAAGCTTGTTATTGAAGATTATGTTAAAGTTGGGCAATACTTAAAAAATGTAATATCCAAAATCAAGATCGGTTTTAATTTAACGGAATTCATTGATGAACTATGGTTTAACATATTTAAATGGGATATCCCAAGGACATTAGATTTAGCCGACCGTTTACAGATCATTAACTTTATTTACAAACATTATGCTATGATTCCATTGCCAGATGAAAATAGATTAAAATTATACTTAGATACCGTTCTATCCTCAGAAATGCAATTGCAAACTAAATTAAAGTACTTCACTTGCGTAACCAACACAGAAAAAGAACAATTAGTCAAGATTTATTCAGACATTTCTGCAAAAGATGAGCAAATGTTCTGGGACACAATTCAACCCGTATACCCCGATTTTTATACTTATGCAAAATGGGATTATATAAACCAAGAGGAGGAATGGATTGCAAATTACTTTAAAGCTTATGTAATTAGTAAAGCAAGAAATGTGAAGAGTGATATTTTATCAGAAATTCTTAGTAAAGTATCAAAAGACCATGAATCATTCTGGACTTGGTATCATGAGCTATTTTCACGAAGACCAGCTATTTCTGGTAGTCAAATTGTTTGGATTGATGGTTTAGGTATAGAATGGCTACCTGTTTTTCTCAAATCACTTCTAACTATTGGTAAAACTTATGGTTATATTGTTGATGAAGTTATTGTAGCGAGTTGTAACTTACCAAGTACTACTAATAATAATAGATATGAGCATGCAGAGAAAATAGATCTTTTAGACCAATACATCCATAATCAATGTCCTTATAAGTACCCTCAAGATTTAGTAAGAGAAATTAATCTGGTTAATGATATTGCAAAGAGTATTTTCCAACTTGGAAAAGATGATGAGTTTTGGATTGTTTCAGATCATGGTTTTACTTTCCTGTCACAAAAAAAATTTGGCATAGCTAAGAAATACAACATTAAGAATGCTGAACATGATGGTCGGTATTTTATATCTGATAGCTTGTATACAGAGGATAGAGAGTTATTATCAATTACTGATGAAAATGGAGTTAATATTGTTATGTCACTAACTCACAATTCGTTGCTCAATGTTCCATGCCGTGAAGTGCATGGTGGTTGTACTCCAGAAGAAATAATAATACCGTTTATCAGGATGAAAAAGCAAATGAATTCAGGAAAATATGATGTTAGGCTGATTTCTACAAAAGTAACGGTAAAGAATCCAATAATCAGCTTTGTCATAAATCCAACACCAAAGACAGTATCTTTAAAAATAGAGCTGCAATCTAAGTGTGTGATTGTTCCTGTGAAGTGTACAAATGGACAGTGGCAATCAGACATAAGAGAATATTTTAAACCCGGTGATTACAATTTAAAATTAGAAATAGATTCCGAAATTTATGAATTTTCTATTCAAATAGTAGGCGGAATGAAGGAAAGAGATTTGATATGAAACACATACTCGATAGTAAAATTAGGTCAGCATTTCCTGCTGAGTCAGTTTTTAAAACTCCTGATAGGTACAGCGTTTTTTCAGGAAAGATTTTACCTTCATTTATAAAAGATTGGTTGATTGCCAAATATTCCGATAGCTACGGAAACCTTGATACTCAGTCAATTAGTGATTTTCTTAAAGAACACATACCTGATAAAAATAGTAACATAAAGAGTAGATTAAGAGTTAATAAAGAGGAATTAGTACTATTGTCGCGACTCCTAATTGAGACCGATATTAAAAACAATTTACTAAGATTTGCCATACCAGATATGGGGATAAAGATCACTGAGGGACTAATTCCAGATTACCTTGCAAAGAAACATTCAGAATTGAAAGATGGTGAAGTATGGGGTGTAATTACAATTATCTACAAACCACCTATTGATAAAGTTCAAGGGCACATTGAATTGATTGACTTTAAAGCTTTCAATCCATATGATGTTGATGTTGATTATTTCATAGAAGCTCGTAAAGAGTTTTCGATAAGCGAATGGGTTGACCTTATAATTAGATCCATGGAGTATAATCCAGATTATATAAATCCTGATGATCTGTCACAAAGTTTCACTTTTGCAAGAAAGCTACTTTTCTTGAGTAGGTTGATAATGCATGTCGAACCAAATATCAATATGATAGAACTTGCTCCGAAAGGAACAGGCAAATCATATGTATTTGGCAATTTAAGTAAGTATGGGTGGCTTGTTAGTGGGGGAGTAGTATCACGAGCTAAACTTCTATATGATATGCAAAGAAAAACACCTGGACTGCTGAAGTTATACGATTTTGTTGCTCTTGATGAGATCGAAACTATAAAGTTTACTGACGAAAATGAGATTCAAGGTGCATTAAAGAATTACTTAGAGTCAGGTACATATACAGTTGGTGATTATAGAGGAGTGTCTAATTCAGGGTTGATTTTATTAGGAAATATACAACTTAATGAGTATTATAGACCAATGAACAATTCGTATTTTTCTGGATTACCAATGATCTTTAAATCATCCGCCTTACTTGATAGATTCCATGGTTTTATTGAGGGATGGGATTTAGTTAGAATAACAGAAGATATAAAAGTTAGGGGACAAACTCTAAATGTAGAGTATTTCTCCGAAATTCTACATAAACTTCGAGAAATTGGTGATTACACAATGATTGTGGATGAAATGCTTGATATTCCTAAAAATGCAGACACCAGGGATGTAAAAGCTGTTATCAAACTTACAACTGCCTATCTAAAACTTCTCTTCCCTCATGTAAAATCCAAGGAAGATGTATCAAAAGAAGATTTTCATAAATATTGCCTTACACCAGCAATATACAAAAGATCAGTAATTCGAAAGCAGTTATCTATGATAGATCCTGAATATAAAGAGCAGATGCCTATTATATCTATTAAATAAATAACAACAATGAAGCCCTTTGTGTGACACGGTCTTTATGCATATATTAGAATTAAGATAACCCTACTTTCTTTTTCTACTATTCTGTGAAACATTATCGGAAGTATATACGATATTATTTTGCTTAGAGCTCTTCCATTATTTTTTGGTAATTTTCTGATAACTCCCAAATCCCTCGAGGTGAATCATTTTTTAATATTCCTTTTTTTACCATATCCAATCTTACCCAATCAACCTGATGGTGCCATGTAACCTGTCCAGAACTATCTATTTCGTAATCTTCAGAGTTTAGCACATTTGCAAGAACATCTTCAAGCTTATTGTGAATTTCTCGAATATACCCCGAGTTTCCCATTTCTTCCAATACTTGAACGATAGCTTTGATCAGAGTATTTTTAGGGGTTAATCTACCCCTTCTAATTGGAGAACCTTCATCTGATGTTAGTTTTCTTCCTTTGGGTTTTAGGGCTCCATTCAGTTTATATTTGTTACACAGGTCGGTTAGACCATTGATTAGTATGTTATAATTGGACTGAGTTTGATTGCTATCATTGGATTTTGCCAAAAGAGAGGACTTCAAATTGCGTAACTCATCAGGAACTGAAATGCCTGTGTTTTCTAACCGATCGATGGTCTTAGATACCTCTACAAGTTGCTTTTTAGCTTCAGTATTACTCAAGTTATTGTTAATTTCATAATAACTCTTTAGAATTTCTTCAATAATGTCAAGCAAGACATTAGGGTTACTGGCTAAATACTCAACAATATTATTCCTTTCCAGCATAAGAGCAATCCTTTTGTTTGATAATTTCTTCAAGTGTGTCGTAAACTCCAAATCTCTTGTCTTTAGGATAATATTCTTGAACGGTGCACAAGAGTTTAGGCAAGTTTTTAACATCTACACTATACTCTCTACACAAGTTCTGCAGAATGTTTTGATCATCGTTGTTAATTTTCATTTTATGCCTCTCTAATTGTTTTATCCTTTAATTTAACCGCCCATTTCATAAGTTTTATAGAATCAAGATTGAGTATATATGCTGCTTTATCCATCTCATTTCTCATTTGGTATATCAGGTATAAAGATATCCATTAAGTTATCATTGGATATAGCGCTTGAATATCCTTTTAATAATATTCTATCAGCCATTCCTACCACCTGCTTTGAGTATATAACATTAAAGTTATCCTGATTTAAGTAAATTCGGATCTTTATTAAATCCTAATTTATCTATAAATCATTTTTACACATACCATAATATCTGTCAATCTATTTCTGCTCTATAATTGGGTGTTAAAGGCAAAAAGCATCCGTTCTTATTATAGTTTCCTATTGGCTGCATATATTTGTTAGCCAAAATTGGAGGAATGACAGGAATGGTCTTATTGGTATTCAATTCTGACTGGAAGATTTGTTCAGGATTTTGATTATTTCTCCCCATTAGCCAAAAGTCATTGCGATAATGTCCTTGCTCTTAATTGTTCAATGGTCTTCTCATAGTGTATTAGTTTCAATAGCATTCTATTTCATATAGATTTAGGAAAGATATACTTACAAGAACTAATCAAATAGAAAAGTCATCACTCATTTAGTCACTCAGCTCAAATCTTGCGAAATACTTGTCGATCTCAGGTCTCAGTTCAATACCAACTCGTTCAAACACATCCAAAAGAGCTTCGTAAGCACCATTTCCGCCAACGAAATCCCAAAACTCTTTGGCTACTTTCAGTTCATGATCCATGTCCAGCATTCCGCGCATTGTCCATCTGTCATAAGGTTTTGGCTCATACGGATTGTAGGGGATGGCAATAAGAGTTTGAATGTCAGCATCAGGATTAACTGCAAGAGCGGCAGCAACCCATTCTAACAAGGTTCGTTTGAATTCTTTAAATCCACCTGCATTTGGCTTGGCTGTTTTTAGGTCTATCAGGTAGGTTGTACCAGTATTGGATACAAGCTTCAAATCAACCTGCGTGAGCTTTACATTCTGCATTGTTCCCGAAGTGCATACTTTGCGAATTGCGTCAATTTCATCCGGTTTATTAGGGCTTTTAACGGCTGTTGATAAGTTAGCCATTATATCCTGAATAACCCTTTGAGCATCAGAAGAAATCGTGTTACCGGCAACTCGTTGAGATTCTGCAATAGCGAAATTATCCATCGCAAGAGCTTTAGCAGCGGGTTCAAAAATACTTGTGCCAAAATTTGTATTCAGTGAATGGATAAATGAGTAAAGTGCAAGCCGGTCTTTTCCCAACAACCGCGTATGAAACGGCATAGATGATGGTTCGGGCTTGTAATTCTGAAACTTCTGTCGTAAGCATCTTTTTAACACTGATGCTATAGAGTCCTCGTTAAACATAAATACCACTTATCTCTTTCTTAAATGTAGCGATTAGTAATTTCATATTATGATATCTCTTTTAAATGGAATATAATCTCCGAATACGCACCTTTATCTTTCTCGGTGCGGTTCAGCACAGGACGTTTATATTGATTTACTATCTTCATTCCAGCGTTTGCTGCTATTCTTGGGTACATATTGTATTTGTCATTAGCCACCAAAAACACATCATAGTCCTCTGCCAGGTATTTCTTGCAATTTATCAGAACTTCACTTATGCCCTGGATATAGCTTTCTTTTGCTTCTCGTCCTTGCCCCTTGAAGAGTGGACCTATCTCAAGCTCATCATTTCTTGGAAAGCCAAATAGCTCATATGCATAGGCATGCTGTTCGTGATAGTCAATCATACCTACATAGGGCGGAGACGAGAATATCCCCTTGATCTTTTTTTGACTTATAAGTTCTGCTAAATGAGGATTCGATCTCTGAACTTCCGAAGCTATATCAATAGTCCTGCTATCGCCCACCAAGCATAACTGCTCTGTATTTGTCCTCAGCTTATTAAACTGATGCAATCTGTTGATAGTATCCCTCGTGTAGGTTGACCACCATTTCAGGATAGAAAAGATCGGTTTGCATATTTTACCATGTTTTGAGCAATAGTAGGTAGCATAGACGGGCTCGATCAATGTTGCCAAATCTGAATGTGTGGTAGCTCTACAGCTCCGGGTAGTTCTGCTGAGGATTATACTGATGATGTTCTTGGTGTCTGGATTAGCTATATTTTGTATCTCTTCATATACAAATTGAATCTCTTGCCTAACATGTTGCGAATACCATTTATCCAAGAAAGAATTGCTGTTATCTTGCTTCAAGCGAATGTGATATGCTTCTACCAATTTCTGAAACTCAACGGCAAATTCAGCTTCTTTTTCTGCCCCATAGATAGCTTCTTGCACTAATCCTCGCCTTAAATTGTATTTATATTCTGGAACAGGGAAGTATTTGTTATTGAAAGCTTGTAATTTAGCTAACAGCTGTTGTTCAAATTCCAATACGCGAGAATTTCTGAGATAAGCATTCAATTCATAAGTTATTCTGCGAATCTCTTTCTGAACATCCTCAAGATTATACATAGTAACCTTGGAGTTACCAATCATAGTGTTAAAAGAGGATACATCAATTCCGATGGCATTCAAGCCAAGCTCATTAGCTTGAACTAAGGTAGTTCCACTTCCAGAAAATGGGTCAAGAACTATATCACCTTTTTGAAAGAATATCTGGGTTTTGAACATATCGGTATGGCTATCTAAAAAATACTCGACCAACTGCGGGATAAACTTACCCTTGTATGGGTGCAATCTATGGACATGCTTTGTGGTTTCTGCTTCTTTGTATTGGTCAAAGGATAGTGCCCAGTTTAAGTCATTTCCCAGTTCTTTTTTCCAGCTGGACTCCCTCGTATTTGTATGTTGCTGGTAATATTGCTTTAATTCGCTTAGCGATATGAGCACATTACCATAAAGACCGTATCTTTTAATCCGCCCATACTGTATCAGATAGCTGATATTAGAGGGCGTAACATTTTTGGAGAGTAATTCGGTGGCATATTTGCTTGCTTCAGAAAGATTTATTAGATCTACTGGATCTGAACGCATCGTGCCTCCAACATTAACATTAGATGCCATATTTTTTCTCTTTGCTATTTATCCTTATAGATTATTGTTTCTCGTTATACTTTGTTCTGGGTCTAATCTCGGATATACAAAACCATAGGTATCTTTCTAAGCCGTTGGCAAATCTGTCAATACTTTTTTCTCATTTTAATGGGTGAGTAAAGGCAAAAAGCATCTGCTCTTATTATTCTTTCCTGTCAGCTGCATATATTTGTTAGCCAAAATGGGAGGGATAACAAGAATGGTCTTAGTGGCATTCAATAATCTGATATAGTATGGCTCGCATAAAAATGATTGACAGCAGCAGTAATTTATTTAAATTGAGATTGTAAGGATGAAATAATGCAAAAAAATGTGAAAGAAGCGCTGTTACTGGATAAACTATTTTCTCTGCTGGAAATTAGCGGCGAAATTATGGAAACCGTTAAACACCAAAGGTTAAATAAAAAACACTATACTTGGGAAGAACTGAACACCCAAAACCGAAACACGGAAAATTTGCTGCGTGCCATAACGGACAATAAAGCACTGGAAGCAAGATGGGAAGATATTTTTTACCAACTTCCCGTTTTACCGCTAAAACACCTAAAAACTACCCAGCGCCTGGAAATAAATGAACTTTTTGAGCTAAAGTCCTTTCTTTTTTACTACTTGCAATTAAGCGAAGGGCTGAAACACAATAAACTGGAACGGCAGCATACTTTGCCAGATATGCAAAAATTGTTTGCTTTACTTGATCCCGAAGGAAGTAACCTGCCTACTTTTCGGATTTATCCTGCCTATTCTTCCTGTTTGCAAAAGCTAAATCAAAAGCAATTGATGATAGCCAATCGCTTGAAAGAAGAGCGATTTCAGCTTTTGGAAAAAGCCCGCAAAAAACTGAATCTTCCCTCTTTGAAAGAAGAATTCACTCTTTCCCGAAACCGCAAAGAACTGCTGGAAACCATTCTAAAATCAGGATATTTCATTGTTGTCTCAGAAGGGATGGCAAATTATAATTTCCGCTTAGCCGATTCCAAAACAACTTCCGAATTGAAAGCTGAACTGCATCAACTTTCCATTGAACTTACCGAAGAAGAAAACCGGATTTTAAACCAGCTCACGGCTCAAATCCAAAAGGACTTTAACGCTCTTGAACAAGCATATAACGGTGCCGGTGAATATGCCTGGGATTTTTGTTTGGCAAAATTCGCTCTCCATTACCATTGCTGTCTTCCAACTTTAACGACTTCTTTTGAAGGCATTTATCTTGAGCAAGCGGTCAATTTACCGCTCAAACTATTTCTGGACACACTTTCTCGCCATTATCAGCCCCTCAATATTAAGCTAAACAATAAAAATAACTTAATCACCGGTCCCAATATGGGAGGAAAAAGTAGCGCTTTGATAACTATCGGTCAGCTTTGCACTCTTGCCTCATTGGGAATACCTTTGCCTGCTAAAAAAGCCAAACTTCCGGTTTACGATGAGGTATATTATAATCATAACACCGATGAAAATAGCGAGACATTAAGTTCTTTTGCCCGGGAAGTGGTTTCGCTATCTACAATGTTACAAAATAAAGGCAATAATTGTATTTTGCTGGATGAATTCGCCAAAGGCACCAATCCGGAAGAAGGAGAGGCAATTTGTGTAGCTGCTCTTAAGTATTTAATCAACAGTGAACATACATTAATTTCTGCCACTCATTTCAGCGCTCCCACAGAACTTTCCGGCTTAGCTCATTTTTGTATTAAAGGCATTGATGAACCCAGTTTTAAACGGCTGGAACAAATGACGGACTGTAACTTAGAAACTCGCCTTGCTCTGCTTTCTGAAGCAATGGATTATTCTCTGATGCCTGTTTCTCAAAAAACAGCTCCTCCTAAATGTGCCATTCGGATTGCCAGAATTTTGGGTCTGCCGGAAGAAATTTTAGCAATGCTGCCAAAGGATTAATATGCCAAAAGTTAGCCCCCAACAAGTTCTTGATTTATCTTTGGAAGTCGGACGCATCATTTTGCAAAGCGGAGGAAACACAAACCGCGTTGAACTGATGATGAAAAAGACCTGCAACTGTTTTGGTTATCCAAACACCGAATCGTATGTAACTCCAACCGGCATTTTCATCAGCATTAAAGATGAAGCGGGCAATATTTTCACCAGTATTAAAAGAATAGATAACAGACGCATAGACCTGGGAAAAATCACTCGCATCAGTAGAATGGTAAATTGTCTGCAGCAAAAACCCGATTCAGACCCAGATTACCAAAAACAGCTATCTGATTTTGCCGCCGAACTGAAAAAAATTGATACTGAAAATCCTTGGCCCTCTTGGCTGAAAGACATTTGCGGAGGTGGCACCAGCGGATTTTTCTGTTTGCTTTTTGGCGGTTCTTGGGCTGAGTTTGCCGTAGCTTTTTTCATAGGCGTCCTCGTAACCTTCGGCTTAAAATATCTGGAAAAATTGGCATTTAACAACTTTTTGCTCAATGCCATCGCGGCAGCTCTGATTGTTTTGCTGGCAAAGACATTAGATATTTTCGTGCCTTCCATTCGTTTGGATAATATCATCATTGGCGGCATTATGTTACTTGTTCCCGGCTTATCAATCACCAATGCCATACGCGATACAATGAGTGGAGATCTTGTCGCCGGAACAGCCAGAGCGGTTGAAGCCCTTTTTATCACAGTGGGAATTGTAGCTGGAAGTGCCACAATGCTTAAAATTTGGTCTCTTTGGGGGTATTGATGCGTCCTTTTGATACTTTAACTCTAATGCAATTTATTTGGGCTTTTTTAGCAATTTTGGGCTTTTCCATTCGCTCCAACCTGAAAGGGATAAAAATAATTTTTACGGCTCTAAGCGGAGGACTTTGTTGGTTTTTCTATTTAGTTACATTATATTATAGTGAATCAGTTTTATTTTCCGTGTTCATTGCCATTTTGTTGGTATGTATTTATTCTGAAATTCTGGCGCCGCGGTTAAAAACACCGGTTTCCGTTTTTGTCACCTGTGCCATCATTCCTTTGGTTCCTGGGCGCGGTCTTTTTAATTCTATGCAATTATACATTGCAGGAGACAATCTACAGGCATCCAAAACTATTTTACAAACTCTGCTTATTGCGGGAACCATTTCCATAGCCATTGCAGTTGTGTCTTCGGTAACTAACTTAATTAACAAACTTATGAACAGATTTTAGGAGTAAAAACAAATGTATAAATCGGTTAAACAGCAGCAATTAGAACAGCGAATCATAAAATTGCTTTCCGGTAAAGCACTGAAAACGGCGGAATGGCTTTTTGCCAATCCTGAACTGCAAGCGGCTCAAGAATATGCCAATATCGTCTCTATTAAGCGTTTGGGCTATAATGATCACGGTCCTGTCCATATGCGAAAAGCAACCTTGAATGCCATTAAAATGTTCAAATTACTCAAACAGACAGACATCAAAATGAATCTGGAAAAGGAAGAAGTGGGCACCGCGGATGATTCACTGACGGCTGTTATTTTGGCTTCCATTTTACACGATTTGGGAATGGCTATAGCTCGCGAGTCACATGAATTGCTTTCCATTCAACTTGCCCTGCCTTATATAGACAGCGTTTTGAACACCCTTCATTCAGAAGATGAAATTATGATTAAAACCGCTATCCGCTCTCTTGCCATTGAAGGAATTTTTGGCCACATGGCAAATCATATAATTCATTCTTTGGAAGCCGGATTAGTTTTAATTGGCGATGGAAGCGATATGGAAAAAGGCAGAGCCAGAATACCTACAATGCTTTCTTCCAAAGCCCGCGTAGGAGACATTCATCGCACTTCCGCTTCGGCAATCCAGAAAGTGAAGATTTTTCAAGGACAGGAAAAACCCATCAACATAACCGTAGAAATGAATGCCTCCGTTGGATTTTTCCAAGTGGAAGAGGTCTTCTTTCCCAAAATTAATATCAGTCCTGTGAAGCCCTATATTGAACTTTATGCAGGAGTTACAGATAGAGAAATGCTTCGGTATTTGTAGGTTTTGCGCCAGGAAAATAGCAGGAATTTGGGAAACCCATATCAAAATCCCATTAATGCAACAAAATTTTTTATTATGTCTCAACTCTTCCGTCGGATGTTTGTAGATGGTTATAGAATGATGTGCGGGTTCATTGATTATATATAGGAATAGTTAATAATGGGATCCATCGCGGCCAATACAAGAATTGAATAAAAGCACTTATTTTCTTTTTCCCTCCTTATTTCAAGGTCAGTTTCGTTGATGAACTTTGTCCGAGTAATATGTTTACCTTTGCGAAACATACACCGCTTGCCAATTTGTTTTGCATTGTATCTCTTCCATCCCAATGGAATACTCCTAAACCACTTACTTCTGCCTGTAGAACTTTCTGCCCCCGCAGGTTATAGATAGTTAGCTTAGATACATCATATTTTTTAGGAATATTGTAGAAGATATCAAACCCTTGTTGAGACGGATTGGGATATACATTTAAGTTGATTTTATTTACTTCCGTAGTAGTTTCATCCTCATTTGCTGTTGAACCAAAGTGGGTTCCATTGATGATACAACCAACTAAATATGTGTATGATTCGTCAGTCATTAACGATACAGATCCAAATCCACATATCCATCTCATTGAGTAAACAAAGGATCCCCCGGCACCAACATATAGGTAATCCCTGTCCTGACTAATTTGCCCATAGATATTTGTCCATCCAGAGCTATCATAATATCAGGCATCAAGACCCGTGGGTCCATACTTAAAGCATAATAGACCACAGGAAAATCTTAAGCATCTTCATTTTTCAACCTCACTTGACTTCTATATCTGCATAGAAATACACTATAGAGCCATCCCATGTGGGAGCAATATATATATACTCAGATATGGATAGGTTACTATTATTCTGTAATATTACTAAGTCTTCACCAGTATCCATATTGTACGAATGAAGCTTTTCGGGATATCCTGGGTTGATATAATAAACTATGTTGGCACTTTTGCACATTCTACCCAGGAATTGATATGAATACAAATCCTTAATTGGGATACTGGTTCCAATATTACTATTTTTGTCATAGATGCGGATAAAATAGTTATTATACGTAGGATTTGATTTATGGGTAATATAACGTTGATCTTGTGATATAGAGAACATTGTGTAAGGAGAACTGCTTCCCCCTTGAGCGTCAACTACGCTTCTATCGCTCCCGTCAAGCCTAGAGCGGAATAATCCAGCTTTTTCATAGTAAACATAGTTCTCTGTCTCAGAATAGCTAGGATTGACTGATACAGTGTCAGGACAAGGAATAATGTCGGACTCACCTGTACTCAGATTCATCCAATATATATATTCTGTTGCCTTGCTAGGCTCTCCATATCCTTTTGATGAGTATGTGATATAATTCCCCAGGTCAGATACAATCGGGTTTCTAAGCGTCCTAATGCTTTCTGTTGTAAGTTGCCGGGATTGCATAGTATTCAGATCAAGTTCATGGATGTTCTTGTCTCTTGAGGCAAAATAGAGCTTGCTACCATCCGGAGATTGTGACAATCTAGCAGGTTGTTGTTGGAGGGTGTAGATATTGTCTGTGATGCTTACCGGTCGGATCGTATCCGTCTCCGAAATCCACAACTTTTCCCCATAGAAGATGATCCGATTGTCTTTGGTCATATAGATATCCACAAGCCCCGGAGTATTAAAAGGGGATTTCATGATCTTCCTAAATCCTGTCCCATCGGCATTGACGCTGCAAAGCCAGGATTCAGGAAGTAGATAAATCGGTTCGGTAAACCAACAAGATACCAATATAAGAGCCAGACCTATTAACACAGCTAAGTATAAATATCTTTTCATTTCTTCCTCCTATCTATCTGATCTTTGGAATTCTTGGATTTGGTACTTACTTTGTTTCACCAGTCCTGCGTTACCTTCAAAAACTTCAGGATTATCTAAATACACAGCCATTAGCTTGGCTGGCAATAGCTTTGGCACCGATTCCGAGAAATCTTTGGGTATGACGATCCACAATCTTGTACTGGACATATCCATCTTTTAACTCCTAACTATTTAGGCAAAATTATACTTTTTTATTATCATGCAGATTGTCAAGCGCTTATTTTCTTCAGTTCAGATTCCCCCATTTTTAAAACAGGGTAGTATAAGTCGTTGTAACTCAACCCATTTCCCTTTATATTTATTGATGTAGGAATTTGTTACATAGCTAAAACAATCGGACACCACATTAGAGATAGAGAAAAGCTAAAAGGGATCAAAGCCCAAAGGTAATTTACTATAACGCTTGTTGGGCATTGCCCTTTTTTTTATCTTGTTCAGTGTCATATCCAAATCTGCTCCGAAATCCTCATCTTTCCGTCTATTCCTACCCTCAATCTTCTGCCATAATTGCCGGATGATTTAGCGACATTGACAAGAATATCCTAATTGCTTGTCCCATAGTAAATTCTCTAACAACCCAGTAACACTTCCGTAACACTGCAGTTGTCTCGTTACTTGATTGTTACGGATCTGTTACTGGGTTATAAGTGTAATCTGTGTGCAGTGATCTGCTTCGGCGTAGCCGATAGATAGTTTTTATTTTCTTTGGGAAAAATATCTATCTAATGGTTCATTTCTTGCATAAATATATATCTCATTATAAAAGATAATAAAAGGGAGGATAAAATGAAACGCTTGTTTTCCTTATGTTTATTCATCATAATTGCTTTCGCTATTGGGGCAGAAGAAATTCCAGTGCGAAAATCCAACTATCTGGAAATATCAACTTTTCATTTCCCCTGTGCAGATGGCACGGATATTATTTTTTGGGATGATTCCCTTAATGGGGATTCGGATATCTTCGCTCAAAAAATCAGTAGCAATGGAATATGTTTATGGAATGAAAATATCTGCGTGGTTGACGAACCGGGAGATCAGTTCATTGTAGATATGGTTGCCACTTCCGATCACAATTGCATTATTCTTTGGCAGGATAATTATCAAACCTCCTCTTCCAATTATTTTATGCAAAAAATAACTTCCAGCGGACAATGTTTATGGAATTCCAGTGGCATCCCTCTGATAGATGAAAGCTTTTGGATAGAACCAATTAAACTTGTTGCCGATAACGCAGGAGGAGCTCATATTGTCTATTCCAAAGAATGGTACTTGAATCATTATTTATATCGGCAAAAGATAGATACTTTTGGCAACTTGCTTTTCCCTTTTGCGAATACCATAATTTATACGGACACTATGTTTGTGGCATTGAAGAATGCCGTAAGTGATGATGCTGGAGGTGTAATTGTGGCAATGAGTAAAAATGAACATCCCCTTGATCCCCAAAAAACTTACCTAATCCATCTTTCCGCGGATGGCAATATAACTGGTAATATTCCTATGGTGATGGACGCAGGGCTAAATACTGACAATTATAACATCCTAAAAAGTATTGGTAATCAAATAATCCTGTGGGGAACATATTACTCTTCCAATAATACTTGCACCTCTTTCCGCAAAATGGATACGGAGGGTAATCTGCTAAGTGAACTGCCAACCAGTTTTCAGTTTCCGAGTTATTTGACTGATGGACATTATCCTCCCGCGGCAACCCCAGAGGGAGGTATAATCTTTGCATGGGAAGAAACAAGCTCTAATTTGCTTAAAATCCAAAAATACAATTCAGACCTGCTGCCCGTTTGGCAGGAAGGGGGTGTTAATGTTGGCACTCTTGAGGGGGATGAAATCACCTTTCAGCTCTGGGCAAAAAATGAAGGAAGCGTTTTAGTTAGCTGGTCTATATTATTTGGATCAATTACCCAAGAACTTATCTATAATGCTCAATTGATCAATCCGCAGGGATTAAGATGCTGGGGTGATAATGGTATGATAATAGGAAATTCTGCCTATTTTATGTCCTATGCTTCTTCAGTAAATGCCGATCACAACATATTTGTCTGGTATGAAAACGATTACACTCTAATGGGGGTAAAACACAGAGTAATAAACAATGCTGGAATTGATTTATTG
>JBDKSF010000038.1 GCA_039680785.1 Candidatus Cloacimonas sp. | reverse complement strand
TACTTGATTCTCTTATGCCTCTCCTCCTCCTCTCCTCCTTCACTCGTCGTTAAGGATGAGTTGTGGTGGGGTGGATGACGAGTGGAAGTGAAGTAGCTTGCTGGAACAAATTAGCTAACTATTTGGTAATATGGACTATAGGATTGCTTTGCGGAAGATTTTACCGTCTAAATTGGGAAAATGCGGACTTGCGGATTTTGAGGATTGCGGCTAAAATGAACCCAAAAGTTGCCAACGATTGATATCCTCGTAAACCCATCCTAAAATATTTAGGAAGCTACCTAAACAAATAGGGAGCTTCCTAATTTGGCTGCAATAGAAACGGTGCGGATGTTCATCTTCAGCTAAGGAAAAGAAGTTATGGCATCCTCCGTTTATCTATTTTAATATTTTTCTACTGATTTTTCCAGTTCCTGAAATGCCTGCGAGGCTTTAAATTGATTGTAAAGAGCTTCCTCATTATTAATGCTCTCAGCTAATTTCTTGTTGATTTCGTCTTTGGGTATCTTTAGCTGAATCCAGGTCTTATAACGCATACCTTCGGGCTCGGTAACTCTTCTGGTTTCAATACTGCCCGTTACCACACCCGTAAATTTTGCGGAAGAGACGGCTTTAACCACATTTTGAGTAAGAGCCAAAACCTGAGGATCTTTCACGCCTGCTTCTTCTTCATAATTTTTCAGCATACTATTTACTAAAACTTCTACATACTGAGCCGCTTCTTGAAGTGCATTGGCTCTGGCAGCATCCATTGAAGCATTTTCGGAAAGCTTGGTCGCTTGTCCGTAAGTACAAACAAAATCCTTTTCTGGTTGGCTTGACCACCAGGTAGGTCTATAAACTACTTCTCCCTGGGGTTTGCCTTGGGGAGTGGCTTCTGTTTTTTTGTTGGAACTGCAGGCAGAAATCATAATTATAACTGCCACCAGAACTAAGAGTAACATAACTTTGTGTAATTTCATTTTTCCTCCCTTTCTCGGGTCCAAATTTTTTCTCGGTTACTTTCTCTTTATTCAATTATACAAATTAACCCAATAGCGGGTATATGTCAAGTTTATTCTAAATTTTTTTCAGCAATTCCCAACTCCCATTTTGTTTTTTCACTTATCTTAGTAACCAATTAGCGTTTGAGGAAAAATTACTTGACTGGAACTAATAAGATAAAATCGTGAATATTATCGTTTATTACTATATCGATTATAAGAAATGAACGCAGCGAAATGTAATAAAAAAAATGAGACACAATGAAGTGGGTATTTACACTAACATTGGGGACTCAACAAAATATATTTTTTAAGAGGTGCCAAGTATGGAAAGTCATTTAGATACTCTTAATTATCCAGAACTAATTGAAAAATACAGCTGGATTCTGGAAGAAGATCAAAATTGCATATTAAGTCCTGATTCGGATGGATTACTTTGTGGTTTGCTAATGTCTAACTACTTGAATTGGAATATAGTGGGCTATTATGATGGTAAAATACTGATAAAAGATAAACAAATTGAACTCAATGACTGTATTTTCTTGGATATGGAGATTTTCCGAGAGTATATCAGAAGTGCAGGTCATCATATAGTTTTATATTCTAAAAGAGCAATACCAGAACTATGGGCTAACTTAAGCCAATGCATTCAGCCAAATCTTCTGCGAGGTTATTATGGTCAAACCCATTTTAAAACCAAGTATCCTTTAGGAATGATTCATTTACTAATTGGCATTCTGGATAATAAAATAAAAATACCAATAGAAACAGATAGCATCTGCCCTCTCCTTTTTACGGATGGCACTTTTAAAAATTTATTCAATTACCCTGAAAACTGCCTCAGTTGGTTACACTATTTAGGAGCAGAGCAAGAAACATCCGCTCTCCATAAAATTTTCTTTAACGATTGTTATACAATCACATCGTTAATGATAGCCCTAAAAGAACTCTTTAGTGTTATTGAGCAAAATGATTATAGTGATAAAATTAAAATCTCTACTCGCAATGGTAATATTGATGGACTACAAAAAGATAAGTTCTCTTACTGTTTTGATTATCAAACATGGATAAAAGCAGAGAACTTTTTGAAATACTTATCAGCTAAGACAAAGTGGAACTATAACAGTAACAAATGGACTCAATCAGGATTTGAGGCATATCAGTTTACTAAAAAGAATAACAAAGCACAAGTGGGGACTTTTAAACAAATTATGGCTGAAAATCCTATATCTATGGCTCAAACCAGTTCTACTTTAATAGAATATACTATTGATACACAAAATATATTTAAGAAAGAATAGTGTATTTATGGATTGCATTGATTTTATTATAGAAACATAAGCTGATCTTCCTCTTTCCTTCCTTCAATTTCAATGCGCTGTTTAGCTAAGTTAACATACTCTTCGGATATTTCAAAACCCAAAAATTGGCGGTTTAATTCAATAGCTGCCAGAGCAGTAGTTCCAGAACCCATAAAAACATCTAAAACAATACCTTCAGGGGGACAAAAACATTGGATAAAATCATAAGGCAATTTATCGGGAAAAGTGGCAGGATGTTTATGTTTTAAGCGAGAGCCATCACCCGCCGTAAGATATTCCCATACAGTTCCCCTACATTTCATTTCGTTTATTAAAATAGGTCTTGTAGCTATTCTAATACCATTTGTTAAACGGGTTCCACCCCCTGTAAGTGTCTTTCCTCCATGTTTGGAGGGAACTTTCAATGGCTCTTTATTAAAATATTGGGGACGATGCCCTTTCAGAAAAACCAGCATAAACTCATGATCAACTCTGAATCTTGTATTCCACCAGCCACCTTCAGCGCCGTATTTTCTATAAATTAGTGTTTCAAAAAGACGAAATCCAGCATTATCACACCAGTCAATGGCTGTCCTAAAAGTAGTTAAACTCTTGGCAAAGTTCTTGGTCTGATCCTGCATAACCATCACTGCAATACCACCTTCTTTCATAACTCGATAAAGTTCAATGCCTACAGAATGCAAATCAAGTGAAAAGCCATTATAATCTCTTATTCCATCGTAAGGCGGAGATGAAACACATAGATCTATAGATCTTTCTGGTAATTTTTTCAGACCTTCTATGCAGTCGGTTTGATATATATCATTTAATTCGTAAGGTCCAAGCATATTAGTTTCTCTCATCGCCATTTTTATTACATCTTACTAATCAGCCACCCTTTGTCAAGTTCCATTTTTTATTTGGTCACTCTAATGCCGCAGGCAAAAATGGGATGGCAAACACTGATCTGCTGCCAAAACCGCAAGATTTTTAGTAAAATAGGTGTGTTATTCCATTTGAGATAGGTAGTTCGTAAATTCCTTATTGAATTTGGTTTCAATGTTCTTAGCAAGCACTTTGATCCCGCGGGAAATTGCCTCTTCCGGAGAAGAGCCACCCTGCTCTGTTTTATCAACAAAGGAAAAAAGTAATTTATCACCTCGCAGGAAATGGATTTTTAAGCTGAAAGGTTGATAAAATTGTTTCCCGATGGTCTTTTGTGGTTGGGGTGTAAGCAAGGCATAAATTCTAAATTCCGCTTTACTTTCTTCCACCAGATTATTCAATCCCATTTGATTAAAAACATTTAATAAGGATGCCTCCAGAGATGCTGAAGAATCTCCTTTTACGATAATGCAAAAAGGAATATCTTGGGCAGCTTCAGAGCGCATTTCTTTCAATTCCTGCAAAGAACAAGCCGGTCGTAAAAATGAACCGGATTCACCTGCCAAAGCATTATAATAAACAAAGGCATTTTGCGTGGCATAATATTTATCTATTGCCTGACACAATTTGGCAAAACGCAGCAAAGGGTCTTCCACTTTAAAAAGACAATTGGCAATAAAGTCCTCACTTTCCACAATTTCTTTTTCATAAAGGGCAAGTAACGCTTTTTTATTCAAGACGGCTAATGCATAGAAATTGTTTGTGTTAGGATCTTGATATGTCTCTTTTATTTCGGTAAACTTTATCGTTCCTTCCGAAATTGCTTTTACCGAGGTTGAAATAGAGCTGTTTATTTCTGAGCCGGAAGCGGAAGTCGTTTCACTTTCCATACTTTTCGTAACAGCCGTAACCCGTGTTTCAAAAAAGCCCGCGATGTTTTTCAAAGCATCGTTTTGAGCACTTTTAAGCTCTTTGCCAGTTCCTACTGCACATAAATAGTTACTGGCAGGATATTGACTATATGGATCTGAAATCCACTCGGGTCTTTTACTGGCTGCGAAAAGAACTGAGTTTATCACCATCAGTAAAATGAGGATATAAAGAAACTTTTTTGGCATATTAGCGCTCCCTGTTCTAAGATGAAAAAACAGCATTAAATGTGATTAAAATCACTGCTGCGGTTAATGATTCCTGTTCCCAACGCATCAAATTACTGGAATAAATTTGCCGTAACATCAGGAGGAATATCTATATTTTGGGTTTTGGCTATAGTTACAAATTCGCTAATGGTCTTCAATTGGTTGGTAAGCAAACCCGGAAGCCCAATTACTACATTTGTGGCATAGGGTAAATCCTTAACATACACTACTGCTGCTATCCCTTGGGCATTTTTGGCTTCATTGACGAACATTTTGGCACTTTCCAAAACAATCTTTTCGCGCGCAACGGAACCGGCAAGATAGATAAAACCACTTAAAAAATAGGTCTTTTGTATTTCACTTAATTGGGCTTTATTGGTTTTTAGATCTTCCAGTTTTAGCTTCATCGTTTCGGAAATTTCTGCTTCACTACCTTCCAAGTTACCAGAAATCAGTGATTTACCTTCTGCTTCAATTTTAACATATTCCTGACGCATACCCAAAGCAACGGCAACCATTTCTTCCGCTATTTTGGAATCTGCTCTGGCAAGAGTATAGTTATTATTAATTATCTTGAAATTGGTCGTTTTAGGAGTAAGCAAAGCAGTGGCAAACGCTTCCAAAGAAAGTAAGGGAAACTGATTATAATATTCCGGATTATCCAGCTGGGTATCATCCAGAAAAAGCTTATTTTCCACTTCTTTAGGTTTCTTTTTTGCTTCCAGAGCCGTCTGTAAAAAGAGCAGGGATATTACTCCCCCTATAATTAACAAGACCTTAGCTATTCTCATATAAACCTGATTATTACCTACCGAGCTTAACGCGCAGCTGATCAACCAAATCCTGAGAGGCCTTAGTTGCGGCTTCAATTAAGGCATTGGTTTTAGCTACCGAAGGATTGGAGCCCAAACCGCTAAACTGATAAGGTCCTGCACTGCAAACCTTTACCGCAAATTTCTTGCGCAGGTCTAAGATATATCCATTCACTTTTACATATACTTTGCTGCCTCCGGAGACAGGATCAATTTCTTCTCTGCCAACATCCAACATCGCTATAGCCAGAAAATCTAATTCGGCATCGCGAGCAATATCGGTTGCCTCTTTTTGCGTAGAAGAAGAAATTTCATTTAAGGAAGCAAAATCGTAAGCGAATTTTTCCGGTAAAATGCCTACCTCGTAAGAGGGGACTACTTCAAAATTGGCTTTATTGAAAATTTCCGTTACCTTAGTATCAATTTCGCCGGGATTGAAAATGCGGTAAGAAACTCCTTCACTGGCATTTACAACCGATTGAGAATATACTAAAGAGCCGCCTCGGGAAACACTTTTATCCATATTCACGGCTGCTTTGCTATCGGTAGAGATTTGATTGTCATCCGAAATATCACTGTGGGTTTCTCCGCGAGTGGAAACATTTCCGGAAACGGAAACATCGGACTTGGTAGAAATATCTTTTTTAATGGTTGGACTCTGCGTTTCCACGGCTGAGACCTCACGCGCCACATACACGAAACTTAAATAAGTGGGTTCTGAAGTTTCCATTACATCTTTCATTTTTTGGTTGATCAATATTTCCAGTTGAACATCGTCAATCGTTACTTCCAGTAATTGTTCCCAGATGCCGTTTGTAGAGGAGCCCTCGTTTAAGTAATTAACTTCCAGAATGTAGCTATCAATATTTTTTTCAATTTCCGGCATCAGTTCGTTGATAAGTTCCCTTCTGCGTGTGTCTTTTTCGGAAGCGTATTTTTTAACAGCCAAAATTTTGGCATTATAGAGAGCGGTTTTAAGCTCTTCTGGTTTGGGTTTGTTCTTTTTGGTTTCTACCGTGGCTTTTACTTTTACTTTCACTGCCGCTTGCAAATAAGCGACAGAAAAAAACATCATAACGCCAAGCAGAATAACGGTTAGTAGTTTGCGCATTTTTTTAGTATCCCCTTCATTAAATTTTTATCTTCTTTAAGCGTAGCAGGAATTTTATCGGATAGCGTCAGAAGAAGAATTTCGTTATAGTTATAGAATTCGTTACCGATTTTTTGTCCGGCAGCGATTTGTTTGGCAGCTCCATTTTGAATGGTTTGCTTCCAATATTCTTGGTTAAATTCAGCATCATAAATTCGCATTTCCAATTCTACACCATAAAGATCAACTCTTTCTGCGGCAGTTTCTTTGTAAAGCTTTTTCAGAAAACGCTTCACATTGAGGTCTATATCATAACTGGATGCCGGAATGGTGAAATTTTGAATGCTGGCATCGGAAAAGGAAAGTGACATTTTATACGATAAATTGCTGCGAGAATAAGGTAAAACGGTTAAATTCATTTTGAAAGCAAGCGCTTCAGTTAAATGCTGAGCTACAATACTTTTGTATGTCTCAATTTCCGGTTCGGAACCAAATGAACCCAAAACAGGCAAACAGTCCTCACTGAAATTCACATTGGCTATCTTGATGGTCAATGAACCGGTAGAACGAATGTAGATGTTTTTTTGATTTGCCGCCAGCTTTTTCAGGATATAATCGGTGTAGAGTTTTTTAAGAGTTTGCATAATGGTCTGCTCAGCTGGTTCGCCATCATAAAGATCAAGATAAGTGACATTTATGGGATAGGACTGCAAAATGGTCATCTCCGCAAAATCCATAATAAAGACCGTGCAGCCCAAATTGTAAATTGCCTTGGTTTGTTTTTCATAATATTCAAAAGCAACTTCTTCGCGGTTCAAAGCAATTGCCAGAGAAAGAGTTGCCTTGCTTTGATTTGGAATGTCCAGAGTGAAATTTCCCAGTTCCGGATTAGCCGAAAAATAGTCATAAAACAATTTATCCAAATAGGACTGGGAGGAAGAACTCTCTTGCAGCAATTTTTGGGAGTAGGGATAATTTTTAGCAATATCAGCATACGCACCGCTAAAACAAAAACCGGCATATTTAACTTCTTGACTGGCAAATAAGAAACTCGCTGCCAAAATTAACACCAATGCTATCATTATACTCTTGTGCATATATAACTTCCATCCTCCTATTTATACATCTACTTATTATTATCCTTATTAAGTTATGCTAAACATCTGATAAATTAACTATGAACCAAACACGCCAGCACCTTGAACTCTTTTCTCTCATAGATTTTCTTTATATATCACGATGTGGGAAGCGTATTGCTTATGTAGTTCATTTAAATGTCTAATTAAGAGATATTCTCTTTCTATCTGCTGCAAACGGGCATAAAGATAGTCCTTTATGTCATCAAAGGAAATATAATCCTTATCGCTTTCTCCCGTTTTCATCAAAATATGATAACCATATCCGGACTGGAAAGGTTGGCTGATTTCCCCTACCTTCAAAGCAAAAGCAACTTGCTCGATTTCGGGAATCATTTTGCCTTTGGGAAACCAACCCAGATCACCACAGGCAGAATTACTGGGGCAATCGGAATACATTTTACAGTAATGGCTGAAGTCCTCTGCATTATGAATTTGGCTTCGGATATTGGCTGCTATGTCTTCTGCATCTTTCCTCTTGTTGCTAATTAAAATATGAGAGCAGCGAACCTGTTCTGATTTCAGAAAATAGTCCTTTTGCTCAGTATAAAATTCTTGAATCTTGGCATTAGTGACAGGAATATCCTGAGGGCAAACACTATTGATATATTTGTGAATCATCAGCCGCTCTTTCAGAAGGGTTTCCATCTTTTGAGGGGTAGGTTGGGTATTGGAATCGCTCCAGAGACCTAACGGATTTTCTTCATCCAGAAGCTCCCAGATGGCATTTTCGTATTCATCATCGCTGATTTTAATCCCGGTCTCTTCTGCTTTATGAAGTAGCAGGTATCTGTCTATCAGCCGTTTAAGAGCATTCTCCAGACATTCTTCTCTTTCTGTGATATTAACCTTGCTACATTCGCGTTCCAAATCCTGCTTACTAATCTCAAATTCAAACACTTTGGCTACTATTTGCATTTTATTTCTTTAGACCATCCTCAATCTTTGTTATTATTTCAGATAATATAATCGAGGAAGAGTCAGTTGTCAAATTGAAAATATATTTCCGATTCCAGGTTATTTGTCTTTTGGCATAATTTCTTTGATGCTGAGCTGCCAGAACTGCACATTCTTCAACTTTCGCTGCTCTGTTAAAATACGGAAGGAATTCTTTATATACCATACAGTTCAATGCCGGAGACGAATCCGAGTAACCCATCGCCAAAAGGTCTTCAATTTCTTTCAATAAACCGTCGGCAAGCATTTTTTCCATCCTCAGATTGATGCGTTTATA